>JASGMR010000022.1 GCA_030156385.1 Kosmotogales bacterium | reverse complement strand
CCGATTATAAAAAAATAACTCAAAATTATTGAATTCGAGACGATTGATGCTAAAATTATCTGAATTAATTCCTTTGAACCGGCATACTTCCATATAGTGTTATAAAGCCTGAACAAGTAGTAGATAAAAATTTTTATAACGGTAATAATTACAATGTTGTCAAGATACGGTTTGAAAAGAGTGTAATCTATACCGATATCGAATCTTAAATAAGTCAGATTATATGCGAGAATATAAGCAACATTTATCAATACGGCGTCAACCACCATTAACAGAACTACCTTCAAAACATTATTCTTTCTCATATCCATATTCATTTTTCGCTTGATATCGCCTTTTTCAAAATTCCAACAACATAATCAATCTCTTCTTCAGTCAATTTATTATAAAAGGGTAAAGCTATACTTCTATTACCTATATCGAAGGTAACGGGGAAATCTTCCCCCTCGAATCCAAATTTTTCCTTCATGTATGGTTGTATATGTATCGGAGTGAAGTACGGTCTGCAGGCTACACCATTTTCTTTCAAATATTTCATAATATCGTTTCTGTTCAACCCTTTTTCTATTTGAATCACATATACAAACCAGCTCATCTTCGTGACGTTCGGATCTATATACGGCGTTATGACCTCCTCAATTTCGGATAATTTTTCATTATACATTTTTGCAACCTTATCTCTCTGAATGAGTATTGAATCCAGTCTATCCATCTGTACGGAACCGATGGCCGCGTTCAGTTCATTCAGCCTGTAATTGTATCCCATTCTTTCATGATGGAGCCAGAAACCTGTTATTGCCCTTCCCTGACTTCTGTAACTTCTGCATAAATCCGCAATTTCATCGTTATCCGTAACTATCATCCCACCCTCTCCGGTCGTAATCTGTTTGTTCGGATAAAAAGCGAAAACAGCTCCGTCGCAGACAGTACCCGCTTTTATTCCGTCATACTCAGCCCCAAGGGCCTCACACGAATCTTCTATCACTTTAAGATTATATTTATCGGCAATTTTTTTTATCCTCTTCATATCCTGAGGCTGGCCGAACACATCAACGGGAAGTATGGCCTTTGTCTTTTCCGTGATCTTATCTTCAATGGCATCTATATTTATATTAAAGGTTTTCGGATCTATATCCACATAAACCGGTACGGCACCTTCGAACATGAAACAATTGGTACTCGCGACAAAACTGAATGGGGTTGTAATCACTTCATCACCGCTTTTTATATCCATAGATTTCACAAGACAGTGTAATCCGCTGGTACCACTGTTAACCCCTATTGCATTTCTAACACCAAGATAATCCTTAAATTTTTGCTCAAATTCTTCTATCTTGGGGCCAATACTCAACCAACCACTTTTCATCACATCGACTACCGCCTGAATTTCCTTATTCGTAATATCTGGATTTGCAAGTTCAATCTTCATAATTCACCTCTTGATATCTTTTAAATTTTGCCGGTACTCCATAAACCACGCTTCTATTCTCAATATCCTTTACAACAACACTGCCCGCACCAACAATACAATTCTCGCCCACGTTTCTATTCTGTATGATTGTTGCACCAGTGCCGACATGAGTGTTCTTTCCTACGGTAACTGTTCCACTCAAAACAGCTCCGGAAGCCACATGCACAAAATCAGCGATATTATTATCATGTTCAATTATGGTTCCGGTATTTATTATGCAATTCTTTCCAATTTTAGTACCCGGATTGATAATAACTCCCGGCATGATAACAGTTCCTTCATCTATATTTACATCTTCATTTATAAAAGAATCCTTTGAAATTATCGACGGCAGGTTAAATCCGATTTTTTTGATCTTTTCATACGCCTTTATCCTCAGTTTTGGATATCCTAAACTCCCAAACGAAATGAAAATATTTTTGATACCATTGTTAAAAATTTCGATCAAATCCTCGGAAGTGTATTTTATTTCTACATTTAAAATCGACTGATGGAGTTTGGTCTCATCATCATCAATTATCCCATCAATGATGAAATTATTCATTTTTTTCAACAATGAAATGATCACTTTGCAGTGTCCACCACCTCCATAAAGAACTATTCTATCTTTCATAATATTTCCTGCCCAAAAAAATCATCTATCTTTTCCCTGGGTATATTCTCATCGGTCAACTTCTTGTATATCCTGTCCCTGTAAGCAAAGGAAGTGATGAATATTTTCTGAAATTCCAGTTTTTTGACTTCATCTATCGAAATAATCCTCACGTCCCAGATTTTCTTGTTTATTTTTTCTATATTTTCATCCACTATACCCAGAATCTCCAGTTTATCTTTATAGGAATCGTTATAAACATTCAGAACAACCTTTCCGGTTTCCCCCGCCCCAAAAAGGAGAAACCGTCTGTATTTCTTTTCTATTATTTCCTCAAATTTTTCTTCTATCCTGTGTTTCGCTTTTTTATACATCTCAAGGAGTTCATCCAGATACGTCGTCAAAAGATAATCTCTCTCATATACACCTTTCTTTGTTATCACATAATTCATTTTTTTTCCGTTTATATTATCTTTATTCAACAAACCTTCCCGTTCCATTTCATTGATATATTTGTTTATCATCGATGCCGCAACATTCAGTCTCTTAGCCAGATTAGCCTGAGAATGATTTTTATTGCTGCTGATCAAATCCAGAATCATCATTTTTTTATAATCGTTCGTATGTTTAAAAAAAATAAATATCACCTCTTATATTCGCTCGCCGAACGAATATATATTACCATTTTTTTCCTTCACTTGTCAATAATTGTTTTTTAAGAAACACACCCGGTTCTTTAATAATTCAACTCCAAAAGACAACGATTCTTCTCACTTAAAAACCGGCTACCGCTTTTCTCGGTGAAGTAAAAAACAATGAACCAATCAAAAAAACCGTAAGATTCTCTTAGAATATGTTATTCCAGGAAATATTTTAATCTTATTTCCGAATATGTCCCATCCAGAACTATAGAATCATATGCCTCAACAAATTTATCAATAAACTCTTCAGGAGTACCTTTCGATATTCCGATATACACATCGATCGATTCAAAGGGAAGAATTTCCTGAATCTCTCTCATTTCATAACCTGAATTCTTTACAATATCTTCCACGGTCAAATCTGTGAATATTGAAAGATCAACATCTCTTTTCACCAAGGCGTCAACACATTCTTCCGGTGTCTGATAACTGATGAGATTTTCAAAGCTCAGTTCCTTCAATCGTTGTTCCGTCCACCATTCAGAAGTAGTCGCGATTTTATTTACTTTTTTTGCATATTCGATCGATGGTAGAGCTAGATTAGAAGCCGAATTTTTGTAAAAATATGCCGTGTTTTTAATGACGGGTCCCACCCATTCGAATTTATCTCCTCTTTCCTGAGTTTTTGCCATACTGAACAGGACTACATTCGAATTGATAAGTGCGGCTTTGTAAATCAAATCCCAACTTGCGAAAAATATCTTTTCTTCATTTTTCATTCTTTTATTTATTTCCTCAACAATATCCGTCACAAATCCTGCGGGTTCACCTTTTGAGTTCAAATAAGTCAAAGGGGGATATTCTTCAGTTAAAAAAATCTGTACTCCCGGAGCAGTTGCCCATGGCAACCACTTATTATATATTTCCTGAAGTTCACCCTTCAATTTTATTGTATCGAGTCCTTCCTGCCACTTTTCAATCGTTTCGTCTTCCGTATCAGAAGAAAATGCGATATACATGAAATCCAGAGAAAATGTCAAAAGCTCATTGAAATCTGAAATAACCCGGGAATTTTTATTTAAAAGAAAGGCAAATCCGAAATTATTGCTGGGAAACAGATAATTTTCATTTTCTAAAAACGTTTTGAACGCTTCAATTTCGGTATCAAAAACGAGTAAATTTTCAAAGTTCATATCCTTCAACAGTCGTTCAGAATAATAATCTTTTACTACACAGATCTTATCCGCATATTTTGCATCTTCTAAAGTTTTCAGAACAATGTCCGAACTATTCTTTGAATAAAAACTCGTTTTTACTATGCTGATGGGACCGACCCATTTGAACATTTCTTTTCTTTCGTCGTCCATTATTATTGAAGGTATCGCGGTGTTTTTCCCCGATTTCAATTTACTGAAGGCATCATCCCACTCCATGAAATCTACCGTTACTTCAGAGTTTAATTCATCGGCAATCGCATTTAAAACATCCAGAGAAAATCCCATTTTCGTCCCGTTCTCGAGATAGCTGAACGGCGGATATGGATTAATTACAAATTGCGGTTCCAAAGCGAAAACAAAAATTAAAAAGAATAAAAGGATTGTAACTGTCAGAAACAACTTTTTCATAACATCACCTCCTTTTCGTATGATTAAATTATATAATAATTCATTGTCCTAACCGAAAGGTATTTGACAAAAGGAAATAATTACATTAATATATATATATTAAAACAACATATAATATTGGAGGCATTTTTTTGAAGATAGCAGTCTTATCAGGAAAGGGAGGAACGGGAAAAACTTTTATATCCACAAATCTGGCTTGGGTGCTTTCAGAAAATAAAAAGGTTAAACTCGTTGATGTTGATGTTGAAGAACCGAATTCCAGATTGTTTTTCAATATAAAAATAAACAGGGAAGAAAAAGTCAACCTGCTTTTGCCCAGTGTCGATCAGGAAAAATGTACTCATTGCGGAAAATGTTCGGATATCTGTGAATTTTCTGCCATTAGTGCATTTCCAACCGCAACGATGGTTTTTAAAAATCTTTGTCACGGTTGCGGAGCGTGCGCAATGGTCTGCCCGACAAGAGCCATCTTGGAAATTCCAAAGGAACTCGGCAGGATAAGATTCGGCGAAATAAATTCTAACCTCAGTTTTGCCGAAGGAGAGCTGAAAATAGGAGAACCTTCCGGAGTGAAAATAATAAGAGAGTTAAAAAAAATGGTTGAAGATAAAAGTTCCGTTATCTTATTCGACTCTCCTCCCGGAGCAACTTGTCCCGTTGTGGAAACTTTGAGAAACGTTGATTTCGCATTGTTGGTAACCGAAGGAACTCCTTTCGGATTACACGATTTAAAAATCGTGTATGAGATTGTAAAAGAAATGAACATACCGTCCGGGATCATAATAAACAGAAATTCCGATGAATTCAAAGAAATAGATAAATTTGCTGAAGAAAACAAAATAAGAATAATTGAAAAAATTCCTTTCAGCAGGGATATCGCTTCAGAATATTCGAACGGAAATCTTTTTGTAATCAAAAATGAGGAATGGAAGAAAAGATTCTATGATATTTTCACTTCAATCGAAAAAGTGGTGAAATCATGAAACAGATAGCGATTATCAGCGGAAAGGGAGGCACAGGCAAAACCACACTTGCGGGATCTCTCGCCTACCTTTTTGAAAACCACGTTATGGCGGATTGTGATGTAGACGCTCCAAACCTTCATTTGTTGCTGAATTCTGAAAAAAAGGAAAGTTATGAATTTTTTGGAAATAAAAAGGCTGAAATCACAGATAAATGTATCGGTTGTGGGAGATGTCTGATCAATTGTAAATTCGATGCGATAATTCCGGGAGAAATATACGAAGTCGATAAATATGCCTGTGAGGGATGTGGGGTATGTAAACTCGCTTGCCCCGTGGATGCAGTAAACCTTAAAAAGGGTAAATCAGGCAATTTTTATTATTCAACATCAAAAAATCTTTCTTTCTGTCACGCTCAGTTACTTCCCGGAGAAGAGACTTCGGGTGGCCTGGTCGCTGAAGTCAGAAAACTGGCACAAAAAAAAGCTGAACAGGAAGGCAAAGATATAATTTTAATCGACGGTGCTCCTGGAATAGGTTGTGCAGCCACCAGTTCAATGGTCGGAACAGATTTTGCAATAATTGTAACAGAACCAACCGTTTCTGGCATTCACGATCTGGAAAGAATCGTCGAAACCGCAAAAAATTTAAGAACAGATTTTTACATAGTGATAAATAAATTCGATATAAATATTGAAAAAACGATGGAAATCAAACATTGGTGCAGAAAAGAGAATATAGAAATACTCGCTGAAATTCCCTTTGATAAGTCGGTGATAGAGGCTTCGAGGAATTCAAAACCTGTAATCTTTATGAAAGATTCTATTTCAGCTAAAAAAATAGAAAAAATATATAATAAAATGCTTGAAAAACTATTTAGGAGGTAAGAAAAATGAGAATAGCAATACCTGTTAATGAAAACAACGGTTTAAGATCAACCATTTGCGAACATTTTGGTCATACTCCTTTCTTCGCTTTTGTTGATTTAGACAAAGAAAAAATCGAACAAATTGATATAGTAAAAAATCCCTTTGAAAGTCATGCTCCGGGAGAAATACCGACTTTCATCAAAGAGAACAAGGCCGATATTATGGTGTCAAGAGGAATGGGTGGCAGGGCCGTTGGTTTTTTCGAAGAATTTGGAATCAAAGTAATCAAAGGTGCAGACGGAAGTGTTGAAGAAATTATAAAAAAAATGATCGAAGGAAATTTATTGAGTATTGATTCATACGAACCCCCGGATAAAGATCATCATCACGATTGCCAATGAGGTTATTCAAATGAAAATAGCTTTAATAACAAAAGACAGAAGCCTGGACAGCGACCTGGATATAAGATTCGCAAGGGGAAATTTTATCCTCATCTACAATACGGAAAACAAAGCTCATGATTTCATCAAAAATGATACGGAAAACAGTCATGGTGCCGGCCCAAAAATGATTGAATGTATCGTTAAAAATGGAGTTGATGCGATTATAGCTCACAGTCTTGGGAAAAACGCTTTTGATGCCGCAAATGCTGCCGGAATGAAAGTCTTTGAAAGCTCCGGAGGAAATGTTATCGAGAATATAAAAAAAATGACTGAAAATGGTTTACACGAATTAAACACGTTTTCCGACGATCATATAAATCTCAAATAAACATTCTGACTAAACATTTCTTTACAAATGGGATCGAATTCAAGAAAAGTGTGACCAATAACGGTTCAACATTTGGAAATTTAAGTGAATATATATTAAAATAGGTCATATTTTGTATTTTTTGTTTTCAGAAGGAGGTTAATTATGGAAGAAAGAGGCCGTAGACGTCGAGGAGGAGGATTTTGGAGACAATGGAATGTTGCTGTCATTTTGCTTCTTTTAAAGGAAAAACCTTCACATGGTTACGAACTGGCAGACAGGCTCGCCGAGTTTAATTTGGGAAGAAAAGGAATTGGTCAGATGGGAGGATTATACAGATTGTTATCTTTTCTGGAAGAGCAGAAGTATATAGACTCTTCGTGGGAGACTAATGAATCCGGCCCTGCAAAAAAGATTTATAAAACTAATGACAACGGATTGGAATATTTGAAAGCCGTATCGAAAGAAATGGAAATAATAAAAAGTAAAATTTCCATGTTTCAAAAAAGGGCAAAACAGATAGAAGAAAATTTCTGAGCTATTATAATACTTTTGAGTAACTAATATGTTAAAAAGAAACCTTTTCTAAATGAATCGGTTTCTTTTTTTTATATTCCTGTACAATTATATATGTAAGTTCATATATGGGAGATGAGAAATAATTTGAAAAAAGGGTTCAGTTTAGTGGAATTGTTAATCGTTCTGACGATTCTTGCTGCTTTAACAGCCGTTTTAATTCCTTTATTTCTAAATATTCTTTCTAAATCCAGGGCGACACAAGTGGCAGAAAATATCATACAAATTCGGAACTGTCTGATCGACAAAATTGTTCTGGATGGAAAAATTGAAAATAACACCGTACTGACGGACCTTTTCAGAGATGTGAATAATGATTATTACGTTTATTATTACACCGAGAATGGAGTTTTCCACGGTTATATTCAATACGAAAAAAAAGATTTCAACTTGGAAAAACTGAAAGAATTGTTGCCTGAGGCGGGCTATCCCGAGAAAACAATAGATCTGGCGGGCAAAAATGCAAAGGAAATGAAAAAAAATTCCGTTCATACCGTGGCCGGAAAAATTTTCGGTCTGAATGACATATATCATTCGGAATTTGTAAAATTACTTTACAGTTTTAAAGTTAATCTATATTGAAAAACCTCTCAAAAGAGAGGTCATATCATTATATTAAAAAAAATTCAGAAATTTATAATATCAAAGCCATCTGTTAATTATCTCTTCTTCATCAGGTTCACAGGGATCCGGACTTAGAAAATTGATATATTTACAGGCCTCGTGAAGTACATCCGCATATTTTCCGTGTATCCCCGCCACATGATGTATATATGGACCTTCAACGAGTTTCTTCTCCCACTTAGGCCAATTTCCGACTTCGACCCATAAATATGTACCCCTTGTGAACGGCCCGTCAACGCCTTTTCCTTCTCCCATAAAAAGGGAATATTTGCCATTATCTCCATCAAATCTCGCTATTGTTACATCTCCATGTTCTATCTCCCATTCGCAGGTTCCATAACTTTTCGATTCAAGCACCCAGTGGTTACCCGCTTCAGCCTTTTCTTTATTTCTCGCCAAGGAAAACGGAAATGGCCCACAATGCCAGAACAATTCAACATTGTCTCTCTTTGAATCCCTAACCGTGATATCGGCAAAAAATATCGGTTTTTCATCGAAAGCGGCCGCCTGAAGAATAATCGCAGTAATTGCGCCGCAAATATCTGTTTCACAAACACACGGAAAGCCTTCATCACCCAACAGCGAATTTGCCAGACACGGCATTATACCTATAATATCCTGAAGGGAATTCCAGCATTGAATCGCCGCTGCATTACAATAATATTTATCTGCTGTTTCTTTTATTGCAAATTTTAAACCGATCATTTTTTTTATATTATCAATATCTGTGTCTTTACTTATGTTTTCTTTGACAAATTTAACCTCTTCAATAAATTTCGAACTGTTATTTTTTATTATCTCAGGAATAAGGGATGTAATTTCATTGAGGGCAACAGGATATATTCTGATTCCAAACTTTTCAAGCAGCTCTCCTTCATTCGTAGTGACACTGTTGAATCCCGTTGGTCTGGTGGAGATCTGCAATATTCTTGTTTTTTTGAATTGTTTTACAATATTTGTAACCGAGAGAAATTTTTTGAAACCATTTTTAAAATTCTCACTGAACAGGGTAGAATTTATCAGATAAGTAAAAGGCACCCCGTATCTCCTCAAAACCTTACCCGTAGCAAACATGCCACATTGAGTGTCCCTGGTTCTCAGACCATTCTCAAGTGGCGAATCGTCTCTCGGTCCCCAGATGAGAACCGGCACTTTCAGTGCTTTTGCAACTTCCGCAACGAGATCTTCCGTGCCGAAATTAACATGGGGGAAAAAAAGACAGTCGACCTTATTCGTTTTCATTTTATCTATAATACTGAATAAATCAGAATAATCGAATAACAAACCCTCTTCATTTATATCTTCTATGTCTACAACATCTATATTTTCATATTTCTTAATATTATCCAGAATAATTTTCTTATGTTTCAAAGCCTCTTCTTTGCTAAACACATCCCTTCTGGTAGGACAAAAACCTAATCTAATCGTTGTACCCTCCATATCTAACCCCCCTTTAAGCATACAGATATAAGAATCTGTATGTTATTTTTAACAATAACATTAAATAAACAAAAATACAAAATATGATTACATTAATATAAATGAGTTATATGAAGCAAAATCAAAATAATCACTTTTATTTGGTATAGAATTCCAATTTCACTAGAAAATCGAATTTAATATGTACGTACATATTATGATATTATCTGTTAATCTTGTAAGTACAAATATATATATAATTTATCCTTTTCCACAAATTTTTGGGAGGTGTTAACTGTATGAAGAAACTTTTAGTATTCGCAATGGTTCTCATTGCAGTGTTGGGTTTATCAGTTGAAGTTGCCTTGATTGCACCGGCTTTCACGAGTACTTTTCACGTTACGGTAGCAAACGGGGCCGAAGCACAGGCAGAAGAATACGGGTGGACCATCGACCTTGTTGCCCCGCAACAGGAAAGTGATTATTTAGCGGGACTACAACTCATTGAAAGTATGCTGACCCGTGGAGTACAGGCAATGAGTGTCAATATGATCAGTATGGAAGCCATGATTCAGGGTGCCAGAGAAGCTGGGGCCGAGGGTGTACCATATTTCGTTCACAACAGTCTCGTACCATTACCGGAAGAATCGGACAGATATGTCACAGCATATGTAGGATACGATCAGAGAAAGGCCGGAAGACAATGTGCGGCAAAGGCCGTTCAACTTTTAATCGACAGATATGGTGAGGCCAAGGGACAAATTCTCATATTACAGGGCATACCTGGGTATCATACAACTGAAAGAGAGGGTGGATTCAGAGAAATCATCGAACTGTTCCCCGATATTGAGATAGTTGCTTCACAACCTGCAGATTGGCTTAGAGATATGGCAATGTCCGTCACGGAAAATGTTCTGCAGGCATATCCGAATCTGGATGTTGTCTTTGGTTGTTCTGATGCCATGGCCCAAGGTGCGGGTCAGGCTGCACTGGCCGAAGGAAAAGACGTATACACGATTGGTATCGATGGAAATCCCGACGCATTTGAAGATATCAAAAAAGGAATATTAACTGCAACGGCCGCAACACAGCCGTACGAAATGGGTGCGATAGTAGTCAGATCGATGAAAAAGGTTTTAGATGGAGAAGAAGTTCCTCATTTCATAGTTACACCCACCGTAATTGTTGATTTAGATAACGTGGATGATTTCATGTAAAAAAGATATGCAGAGGGTTATGCCCTCTGCATTTTTAATCTATTTGGTGGTGATTTAATGGAAAATGATTTTTTAATACAAATTAACGGAGTCAACAAAACTTTTCCTGGTGTAAAAGCACTTTCAGATGTGGATTTCACTCTTAAAAAAGGGGAAGTCCATTCCTTGTTGGGTGAAAATGGGGCAGGGAAATCCACGCTTATAAAAATAATTTCCGGAGCCTATTCAAAAGATTCCGGAGATATAAAATTTTCAGGTAAGTCCGTAAACTTTTCATCTCCAAGGGATTCCATAGAAAAGGGAGTGGCGGTTATTTATCAGGAATTGGATCTTGTACCAACTTTATCGGTTGCAAACAATATCTTTTTGAATAGAGAACCCAAAAAAGGATTTATTTTTCAGAACAGGGCGATCATAAAAAATGCTCGGGAAATATTAAAAAAACTCGATACGAATATTGATCCGTTCAAAAAAGTAAAAACATTATCTGTAGCTGATCAACAAATGGTCACCATAGCGAAGGCTCTATCTCAGAATGTAAAAATATTGATCATGGATGAACCCACCGCTGTTTTGGGACCTGAAGAGACAAAAAAACTCTTTAATATCGTTAAGCAACTCAAAAAACAAGGAATCGGTATTATCTTTATTTCTCACAGATTGGAAGAAATTTATCAAATTGCCGATAGAGTAACTGTTTTGAGAGACGGAGAAAAGGTAATTACAACGGATGTAAAAAATAAAAATGATCCTGATATAAGGCAAATCATCAAATGGATGGTCGGAAGAGAACTGACCAAACAATTTCCTCCAAAGAAAAATGAAATAGGCGAAACTCTTTTAGAGGTTAAAAATCTCACTAAAAAAGGGGTAATAGAAGACGTGAGTTTTAATCTCCACAAGGGGGAAATTTTAGGAATTGCGGGTTTGATCGGAGCAGGAAGAACAGAATTGGCAAGAATAATTTTTGGGGCGGATGCCCACGATTCGGGATCGATAAAATTTGAAAATAAAGAGATAAACTTCAGGCATCCTACAAAGGCCATTCGATCGGGATTCGGATTTATCACTGAAGACAGAAAAAATACTGGATTATTCTTAATTTTGCCTGTAAAAAACAATATAACCATAGCAAACATAGAGAGCATAATTCATTCCGGGATCATTTCCCTCAAGCAGGAAAAGAAAAAGTCTCTTGATTTATCCGAAAGTTTAAATCTCAAACCATTGAACGTGGATATCACAACCAGGAGTTTGAGCGGAGGAAACCAGCAAAAGGTGGTCGTGGCAAAATGGTTGTTCACTCAGGCAAAACTGTTGATATTTGATGAACCCACCAGAGGAATAGATGTGGGTACGAAATATGAAATATATAAATTAATGCACGAACTTTCCAGTAAGGGAATAGGAATAATAATGATTTCTTCAGAACTTCCTGAAATATTGGGTATCTCCGATAGAGTTATGGTCATGCGAAAGGGAAAAATAATGAAAAAACTCACTACAAAAAATACCGATCAGGAAGAGATATTGTATTACGCGGCAGGGGGAGGAGAAAAAAGTGCCTAAAAAAATAAATTGGAAAAATATCAGAAATTATGGGTCATTACTGGCATTGATCGCCTTAATGATCTTTTTGGGTATCGCTTCGGATAGATTTTTTTCAGCCAGAAATCTTACTAATATTTTAAGACAAGCTTCGGTCGTTGGAATAATGGGAGTGGGAATGACGTTCGTTATTCTGACAGGGGGAATAGATCTTTCGGTCGGTTCCACACTTGCACTGTCGGGTTGTGTTGGTGCCTGGTTGATGAAGGGTGGAATGGACTGGCCGTTAGCTCTGATACTTTCACTTCTATTGGGGGCATTTTTGGGTTTCACGAATGGCTTTTTCATAGTTTCACTGAACATCCCTCCTTTTATTGCCACTTTGGGTATGATGGGTGTTTCCAGAGGATTCACTTACATATTGACCAATGGTGCTCCCATTTATGGCTTCGCCGAAGGATACAGAAACCTGGGTAATGCGGACATTTTCTCCATTCCAATTCCGGCAATAATAATGTTACTCCTCTATCTTGTTTATTTTATACTTCAAAACAGGACCAAGTTCGGAAGATTCGCCATTTCTATAGGGGCCAATGAAGAAGCCGCATTCTTATCGGGTATACCAATCAAGAAATATCTGTTATTATTTTATATGAACCTCGGATTACTGGCTGCACTTTCAGGGAATGTCATGGCCGCAAGATTGGATGCAGCGATGCCAACTGCAGCTCAGGGTTATGAATTGGATGTTATAGCCGCAGTAGTAATTGGAGGAACGAGTCTTTCAGGAGGGCAGGGTACTGTTATCGGAACATTGATAGGCGCGTTGATAATGGCGGTTGTCAGAAATGGATTGAATCTTTTACTGGTTTCCACTTATTGGCAACAGGTAATCATAGGATTCATAGTTATCGGCGCCGTGGCATTCGATGTTTTGAATAAAAAAATTAAAAATTAAAATGATTACAGAAGAAAAAAAATATGTTTACGTAAAAAATTACATTCTAAACGGAATAAAAGATGGAAAATTTAATAAGGGTTCGAAGCTTCCCGCAGAAAATAAACTTGCTGAAAATTTAGAAGTCAGCAGACATACTGTAAGAAAGGCTTTATATGAACTTGAGAAAGATCATATTATTTATAAAGTGAAAGGAAGCGGAAATTATATTTCCGATTTTACTGAAAAAAAGGATATCTTTTCTGTGGGATTTGTCATACAACATCTGACAAACTATATCTTTCCTTTCATAGCGATGGGAATCGAGGAGGAGCTTTACAGATGCAAATGCCAGATATTAATGGGAAATGCTTCTGAAAACCCTGAAAAAGAATACGATATTTTAAATAATTGGTTGGCAGAAGATATAAGTGGATTTATAGTCGATCCGGTTTACAGCGGGACCGATCAGTCAAACAGAGAAATTCTCAGAGAAATTTCTATAAAAAAACCTCTTTTGTTGATAAACAGCGACCTCGATATTCCCGGAGCCGGGGTTCTGGTTCTCGATGACTACGAATCGGGGAAAAAAGCTGCAAAATTATTTTTGGAAAATAACCATGAAAGATTGGCAGTTGTATATAAGGCAACACATAAACCCGGTGTGATGAGGGCAAAGGGTTTTGTAGATTATCTTAAAGAGCAGAATATCAATTTCGTATACGAGCTTCCTTTTTATAAACCGGAATTATCCGCTATTGGTATATCCATGGTGACTTCGTTATTGACTTTGAACGAAAATCAAAGGCCGACAGGTATCTTCTGTTTCAATGATGTGGTTGCTATGCAAACCTATCTGGCGGCTCAAAAGCTTGGCATTAAAATACCGACTGATCTTTCGGTCATTTCCTTCGATAATTCCACTTTGGCCGAGGCGCTGCAACTGACCTCATTCAATCATCCGAAGGAAAAATTTGGAAAAAGGGCCGTAAAAATGTTGCTGGATCAAATTAATGGAGAACTTCCTCAAAAAATAATCGAGAAAGCCGAGCTTGTTGTAAGAAAAAGCCTGGCACCTAGAAAATAAATATTTAATATTGATCAGGGGTGAGTTTATGTATTTAATGGGTACGGATATTGGCACACAGGGCACAAAAACTATTTTAGTGGATGAAAACGGAAAATTGATTTCAGAGGCTTTCGAAGAATACTCTGTTATTACTCCGAAGCATTCCTGGGCTGAGCAATGGCCAAATGTGTGGACAGAAGCGGTTATAAATACAATAAAAGAAAGCTTTGATAAAGCTAACATAAAAAAAGAAGAGGTGGCCGGTATTGCAATCAGTGGTTTATATGGAGGCTCCGGAATCCCAGTAGATAAAAATATTGAGCCCCTGTATCCCTGTTTGATCTGGATGGATAGACGGGCAAAGAAAGAGACACAGTGGGTGAAGGACAACATCCCTCTGGAGAAAATATTTGGAATAACCGGCAATTATGTTGATTCTTACTACGGTTTTACAAAAATGATGTGGATAAAAAATAATGAGCCGGAAATATGGAAAAGCACCTATCAATTTGTTACACCGAAAGATTTTGTCATTTACGAATTAACAGGAGAATTATCGACGGATTATTCCTCCGCCGGAAACATCGGTGGAGTTTTTGATATTAAAAAAAGAAAATGGTCGGACGAAATGTGTGATCTACTAGGTATAAACTGTGATAAATTGCCTTCAAATATCATTAAATCAACGGATGTAGCCGGCAAATTGAAAAAAGAAATTGCCGATCTGACCGGTCTTCCCGAGGGAATGCCGGTAATATCAGGAGGAATAGATGCTCCCGTTGCTCAATTCAGTGCAGGCGTCCTTAAAGAAGGCGAACATGTTGCGATGGCCGGAACTTCTATGTGCTGGGGCACAGTTCATTCGGGAAAATATTTAACTCCTGGACTGGTGAGTTTCCCTTACGTAGTCGAAGAAGAATCCAAAATTTACACATTTGGGGGAAGTGCTACATCGGGCGCCTTGGCCAGATGGTTCAGAGATCAGTTTGGAATATATGAAAAAAATGTGGAGGCTCAAACCGGTATAAGTGCTTATACAATGCTTGAAATGGAGGGAAAAAATATACCCGTGGGAAGTGATGGTATAGTTGTTTTGCCTTATTTCATGGGAGAAAGATCCCCAATATGGGATCCGGACGCAAGAGGCACTATCTTTGGCTTATCTCTTTCGCACACCAAAAGTCATATCTACCATGCGTTATTAGAGTCCGCAGCATATTCTTTAAGGCACAATATGGAAACCGGAATCGAAGCGGGCATGAAGCTGGATCCTGAATGCTGGATCGTAGGTGGAGTGGCAAAATCATCGTATTGGGTACAGATCTTCGCGGATATTACAGGTTACAACATGAAGAGACTCTCAAAAGACGTTGAAGCTCCTTTTGGGGACGCTTTCCTGGCCGGTTTAGGAACAAACATTTTTGATTCTCCGGATGAAATTAAAAAATGGATAAGTTTCAGACCCTTAATAGAAGTGAATGAAAAAAGATATAAAGAATACAAAAAATATTATGATATTTTTCTGGAGTTGTATAAAAACACCAAGGATTTGATGAAGAAAATATAGAATCTCTTTCGGGATTCTATATTTTTTCTTTCTGTATCAACTTTATCATAATTCTAACAACTTCAGAATCGAATTGAGTTCCGGAATTTGTGCTCAGTTCTTTTATGGCCAGTTCTTTTGTCAGTGCTTCTTTATAGACACGATTCCCCGTCATAGCGTCCCAACTGTCGGCAACACATAAAATTCTGGAAAAGACAGGAATATCATCACCCTTCAATCCATCAGGATATCCATTCCCATCGACCCTTTCATGGTGATATCTGACTATTCTTGAAATTTTCTGTAATTCTTTGGAATGATTAAGAATATCCGCTCCCAGGACGGGATGTTTTTTCATCTCAGAATATTCGTATTCAGTTAACTTTTCTTTTTTATTCAAAATTTCCTTCGAAAGCAATATTTTGCCTATATCATGAACGAGTCCACATAAATATATTTCCTTAATTTCATCTGCACTGAATCCCATTTCCTCAGCTATTAAACTGGAAATATTGGCAACATTTTCCGAATGTCCTCTTGTATATGGATCGTAAAGTTCTTCCATTTTTATGATGGATAAGATTATCTGCCTTTGAATTACATTTTCGGACTCAATCAATTTTTTAAAAGCGATGAAAGAGGAGAGGATTTTACCTAATGCATCCAGAATTTTTAGCGAATCATCGGAAAAATGTTTATCGGATGATCTGGCAATATCAATCACCATGAATCCAAAAAGGGTTCCATTTATCATCAAATCGACTATCGCTATTTCTTTAACGGGTTTTAAAAATTTTATCAATGAACTTCCCCGGACTAAAAACTCCGAAGAAATTTTTCTAAATAACCAGACCCTTCCTCCGATCTTGTTCTCAGCGCCCTTTTTCATTTTATAAAATGATTCTCTTCTGAATCTTCCCCTTTTCAACAATTCTATCTCATGTCCGACAGCGGCAATATATTCAACTTCATCATCCGTTAAAAAGGCAATCGCCCCATAATCCACTTCGGGAATTAAAAAAAATGTATTTTGAAGTATTCTTTCACAGAACTTTCTTTCATCGAGATCAGTGAAAAGCAATTCAAGCGAAGCTATCAACTTATCATATTTGAATAAAATGTTCTGAAGATTTTCTTTGGATCTTTCGAGCTCCGCATTGGATAAATTGACTTTTCTGGCATTTTCCTTTACTTCAGATAACATACATTTATAATCTTCAACTATCATCACCAGAAAATAAATACCAAGAACCAAAACCCCTACAAATCTTATGTATGAATTAAAAAAATAGATATTCATCATCGCGTCAAATATTACACAAGCCACAAGCAATAAAACGCCACTCTTAATCTCCGGATTCTTATTTTTCGCAGTTAAATATATGATAAAAGAAAGGTTCAGCAACGAAAAAATCAATATCAGATTTTCGGGTATAAAGACTGAAATAATTATTAATCCTATATCTATTGGTAAAATGGCTTTGGAAATTTTAATTTCACCAACTGAATAAATTTCAATCGCAATTAAAAATATATAACTCGCCCCTATTTCTATGACATCCGAAACCCTCATCAAAGTATTAAAATTGGTTGTTAAATAACCGTGAGACAGAAGTTTCAAAAAAGCCAAAAGCGCGTATATGTTTAATGAAAATCCAAAAAGAATATACGTCTTTTTTCTGTCCTTCACCGAAAAACCCATGTAAAAAAGCAGTATTCCAATTATCAAAAAAAATGCCATGACAAAAAGAAAAGTTTCATTGTAAAAATATTTCATGGCTGATATCAGAAACACCTCATAATTTTTTACAGATAAATAGATCGGAGATTGTATTTTGAATGAATTTTCCGCAGTTATCGAAACCGTTATTTCATTTTCATCTTTCACCATATAATCAGGAATTACAGCCAGATTTGGAAATAATTTGTCGGCAAAATAATCCTGAAAATATCCGTTAATCAACATTCCGTTAAAAAACAAAAGCAGATTTTCGGCATCGTTAGGCGGTATAAAAATCGAATCATACTTTCCAAATTCTTCTTTCGTTATTTTCCTTGATAAGATTAACGAAAACTCGCCAACTCTGTTTATTTCCAGAGGAAACAAAAAATGATTATTCAGTTCACTCGTTTGCGTCTCTTCCCAACCATCATTCAAAACCTTTCCATGAGGAACAGAAATACTTATAAACGCAAAGGATAAAAGCGCAAAAATAATTAACGAGACAAAAAAATTTTTCATTATTCAATTAAAAATGTTATTATTTCAAAGGGCTTATAGCCGTATTTGATAACTCCTTTTTCAACTAAAATTTCTTTCGTTTTTTCTTCCAGATTATCCGTTAAAAAACACTTAGAGAAACTGCCATTTATGCTAAGTATACCACTGAATCCCGAAACCTCGGAAATTCTTAAAATATTTCCTGTTTTTTCTCCCTTTTTATAAGATAAAACTTTAAAATTTTTATTTTCAATTTCAAATGGAATCTCGTACACTACTTTTCCTTCATACAGAACGAGTTTATTTTCGATCTCCTCAACTTCTTTGTAATTCGTATACAATTCTTTGTTCCCTCTCAAATAGATAGAATATGTGAATTTCTGATATCCCTCATCGGCAAAAAAATCTGGGAAAATCGGCGATCTTAAAAGAGTTAAACTGTAAGTACTTCCATCACAACTGTGTCCATATTTTCCGTTGTTCAAAACGGCGATTCCATAATTTGGTTCGGAGATATCCGCCCATCTATGCCCTGGTACTTCGAATCTGGCTCTTTCATAATCATCATTTCTGGTCGTTGATCTTTCAATATATCCCGCCCCAAGATCATATTTGGCTCTTCTGGTCAGCAAATTGAAAGGGAACACCGCCTTTATCATAGATCTCCTTGAATGACAATGTATCTCGGTCAGAATATCTATCCTGGGTGTATTATTCCACAAAACATATTTCTGAACTATTCTCGTACCCTGATGACTGTACAAAACCTCTATCATTTCTCTCTTCTCGGAATTTTCTACTTTTCTGACCGTATCCGCTTTTATTTTTTCACCGCATTTTTCGTATTCAACCGCTATATCCCAGGCATCCCAGTATGAAGGAACATCCTTATAAAACATAAGAATATTTCCTCTGTCACTGAATACATTTCTTTCATTTTCTTTATCGTAAATCTTTATACTCCCATCGAGTTGAACCATAGCCTTCAAATATTTGTTTTCCATTATTGCCTTATTGTAGTCCTTTATCTTTCTCTCCGCTCTTTCAAAAGAGCTTGAATAAACGATTTTCTCAAATGGTTTTATAATTTCTTCAGAACTGTATAAATACTTTTCTCCGGATATCTTAACGGGATTCAATTTTTTACCATCGGGGCCTTTTAAAATTGCCCCATTCGTTTTATCGGAAATGAAGTTTACTCTCTTTTCAAATGATCCGTGATTGATCAGCGTGAAAAATCCGTTTTCTTCTTTTTTCATTCTGCTTATTGCTTCATTTTGAATCGCCTGAAGGGAGGAAATTACTTCTTTCAACTCATTTTCGGTATGCTCATAAACCTCCCTTATTGAAGAACCGGGCAATATATCATGAAATTCATTTTTCAGAATTTTTTTCCATAACAGCTCAATTTCTTCTGTGGGATAATCATCGCCTTTAAAAATAACACTCGCCAGAAATTCCGTGATGAACACATTATCTTCTGCCAGTTTGTGAAGTATCTTCGTTCTTCCCTGTGAGCTGGAGGTTCCCCTGTGCAGTTCTAAATATAATTCATTATCGTAAGTATCCAGACGATTTTTTATTTTGGTATATTCATCAAAAAGCTTTTTTGCACTCTTTATTTCAATTTTCGGCAAATATGGAAAATCCTTCAGAATTTCAAAGTTTTCAAGCATTTCATCGGTTGGTCCGCCGCCTCCATCACCATATCCAAACGACAGAAGTGTTTCGGGATATTTATCCTTATCCTTATAGTTTTCCCATGTTTTCAAAATTGCCTTTGGCGTTATATTTCCGTTATATCCGCCATCGGGATTGTCAAAAGAATGAAAAACTATTTCCGAACCATCGATCCCCCTCCATACACACAGATCATAGGGAAATTTGTTCTTTTCATTCCACGTCAATTTAATGGTAAACAATGCGTCCAGTCCCGATTTTTTTATTATCTGAGGTAAAACCCATGAAAATCCGAAAACATCAGGCAGCCATGCCACATTGCTGACTTTGCCAAATTCTCTTTCAAAAAATCCCGTTCCATATAAAAATTGACGAATCAACGATTCGGGAGAAGAAATATTTGTGTCACATTCAACCCACATATTCCCGCTGGGTTCCCATTTTTCTTCGGCAACGAGCCTTTTTATTTTCGAATACAATTCGGGATACAGTCTTTTCACATCTTCATACATCTGTGCGGATGATTGATTGAAAATGAATTGTGAAAATCTATCCGATAGCCTCACGGCGTTGGAAAAGGTCCTTTGAATTTTTCTGAGTGTTTCCTCTTCAGGCCATAACCATGCATAATCAATATGAGAATGTCCAACAAGGGAAACTTTTCCGATGTTCGGATATAACTTTTTTATCGTTTTCACTTCATTCCTTAATTCTTCAAAAGCATTTATGAGTATCCGCCGGTAATTTTCCGGGAGTTTTTTCCCCGTATAAAAAGGATAATTTTCAGATCTCCAGATAGAACTTATTTCACCGATCACCGATTCATCTTCTGAAATCACAGAAAAATAAGTGCCACTATCACGCGGAACCCTCACTTTCGATAAACAATCCGACAGAACGGAAAACATTTTTTTATTAAAATCATCGTTTTCGGAAATTTCTATAGTCTTGATGATGAGATCAAAATATCTTATAATATAATCTATCTCTTTATCAACGTAAACCAGATAATTCCTGTCAAAACAGGGATTAGTATTATGCTTGCCGAATAAACTTTTGGGCACGGTTTCAAAAACAAATGTATAGGATCTGTCCAGAGCGAGGGAACTTACATCGAGCAACCTGTGAAAAGGATTTATCTCGCCGTAAGATTCTCCGTCAACTGTGACGGCAGTTTCCCCTCCGAACCACAAATCCAGATTTAAAGAAGTTTTCTTATCTATTTCCGGCAAATATAAATCGGTTTTGAAAATTACCGGGAAAGTTTCGGGATTCCATTTATAAGGAACATTTATAGCCGTTTCAATACTCATATCCTCATTTATCAGAAGCCATTTCCCTAAAATTTCCTTTTTATAAACACGATAGGGTAAAATCTCTCCGATACTTCTCTTCAATCTCAGTAATCCCATCTTTTTGCTTTCATACATATGAAAATCCCCTTTTATATTTTTTATTAAATACATTATATTATTTATTTCTAAAATACATGTTAATTTCTACAATCAATCTACTGGAATTATGGCTCTTTTCACACTATAATAAATATGGTGAGTTTTTTAATAGGAGGGATTGAAATATGAAAGCAATGATTCTCTGTGCAGGTGCCGGTACGCGCTTACAACCTTTTACCTTTTCAACACCAAAACCACTATTACCGATTTTCAATAAACCAATAATAGATTTTATTATAGAGCAACTCAAAAAACATAAAATCGAAAAAATCGTGTTGAACACATCTCATTTCAGCAATCTTATAGAGGAATATGCGGGGAATGGTTCAAGATATGGTGTGAATATCGCGGTTTCCTTTGAAGGGTTTCTGGAAAATGATGAAATAATCCCAAATCCCATGGGTTCTGCAGGTGGTATGAAATTAATACAGGACAAATGGAACTTCTTTGATGAGACGTTCATAGTATTATGTGGTGATGCGGTAATCAATTTTGATATTTCAGCCGCTTTAAAGCACCATAAAAGAAACAATGCAATTGCGACTATAATCACCAAAGAAGTGAGCGAGGAACAGGTGTCGAATTACGGCATAGTGGTCACAAATAAGAAGGGATTGGTTTCTAGCTTTCAGGAAAAACCTGAGATCAAGGAGGCTAAATCAAACTTTGCAAACACCGGAATTTACATCTTTGAACCTGAAATTTTCAAATATATCCCGACCGATGAGTTCTTCGATATAGGTGGAGATCTTTTTCCAAAACTGGTCAAGAAGAATGAAAAAATCTACAGTTACGACGGTGATGTTCTTTGGCTTGATATTGGGAGGGTAAAAGATTACATCATGATACTGCGAAAAATTCTGAACAATCAGATAAAGGGAATGAATTTGTTCAAAAAAGGCGACGCCGGAATTAAAACAGAGAACGCCGTAAAAATAGGTAAAGATGTACACATTGAACCCCCCGTTTATATCAGTTCAGGTTCAATTGTTGAAGACGGTGTAAATTTAATAGGGCCAGTATTCATAGGGAAAAATTCAATAATAAATGGACATACGACTATCAAAAATTCTTTTATCGGCGAATACTCAAAAATAAACTCCGGTTCGAATATAGAAGATTCATATTTAACTCCTGATTTTTATATAGATAAAGAATTCAACTATGTTAACACAGAGCAGAGCAAATATAAAGATTCAATAAAGGATTGGCGAAGAAGATAATCACATATAATCAAAATACTTTTTACAACATTTTTTAAGGAGGAGCACTGGTGAAAATAGAAATTATAGACAGTTACAAAAAAATCAGCAGAAGAGTTGCATCGATCGTGGCCAGGCAGATAATTTACAAAAACAGATCAATTTTGGGATTTGCAACGGGTTCATCACCCATAGGAACATATTCAACATTAATAAAAATGTACGAATATGGAATAATAGATTTCTCGGAAATAACAACATTCAATCTGGATGAATACTATGGTATTTCCGAAGATCATTTCCAGAGTTACCACTATTTCATGAACACAAATTTATTCGATCATGTTAATGTGAACAGAGAAAATGTAAACATACCGAATGGAATCGGGGATCCAAAAACGATCTGTGAAGAATATAATAAAAAAATAGATTCCTGCGGCGGTATTGACCTTCAAATACTTGGAATAGGAAGAAACGGACATATCGGTTTCAACGAACCGGGAGTAGAATTTGACTCGACCACACATCTGGTGGAATTGAAAAAAGAAACTATAGAAGCGAATTCACGATTTTTCGACAGTATTGAAGATGTACCGAAAAAAGCAATAACTATGGGGATAAAAACCATTCTTAACTGTCAGAAAATCATTTTGATCGCTACGGGAATAGAAAAAGCTGAGGCTGTTTTCAAAACTGTCAGGGGAAAAATAAGTACCGACACACCCTCGTCGATATTACAGCTTCATCCCGACATTACCCTGTTTCTTGATGAAGAAGCTGCTTCAAAACTATAAGATATTTTATTCGTAATCTATCTCAAAAACATCGTCAAATATCTTTATTAATTTTTCTTCCATATTAATATAAGCCCATTTTCCAACAGGTAACGTGATCTTTGTAAATATACCATGGTGAATGGGCAATCCTATATAAACAGGCATATCTGAGTTCTTGAAATGATCATATATTAATCCGTTGATCTCACTTTCAGTTCCGTTTTCCAGATCGGTAAATCCGGCGAAAATTATTCCCCTTAAACTCTGAAAATCGTCGAGATGCTGAATGTTCCAGATCATTCTTTCAATAGATTCTCTTGATTCATCAGTATCTTCGAGAACCAAAATGCAATTTTCGAGAGACGGCATATATTTGGTATCCTGAAGAGTTTCAAAAAGGGAAAGATTTCCCACGATCAACTTTCCTATCATTTCACCGGGAACGATTGTTTTAACGGGGTAATCAAATTTTATTTCGTGCTCCCCTCTTAAAACTTCAAGCAGATTTTCCAGAGAATTATTTCCATCGTACATCATCTCAACCACAACCATCGGACCATGATATGTAGGTATTCCGGCAATGGCATTTATTCCCAGGAGTAATGCGGTTATATCACTGTATCCCACAATCGGTTTTGGATTTTCAGATATCAGTTCGTAATCGAGATAATCAAGGAGATTCATCGAACCATGCCCGCCTCTGGCGCACAGGATAGCATCGATAGAATCGTCCGCAAAAGCTCTGTTCAGTTCTTCCGCCTTCTCTTCATACGAAAGAGTTCTTATACAACTATCTCCCACAACGACTTCCAATCCATGACATTCAAGATTGTATATTCCCGCCTGAAGGCTGCTGGAATCGGGAAACCTCGCCGGAGCTGAAACAAAAACTTTATTTATTTCATAGGTTTCATGAATTCCATCATCCATATTGATATTGAATGTATCCATCGATTTACTTTCCTCCAGCGGAATAACAAAGAAAAAAACCAGAAAAAGGGAGAATAAAAATCTATACATTGATAAAACTCCTTAAAATGAATCTATTTTGTCTGGTCAGGAAGCGGGGATTTGAACCCCGGACCTCTGATTCCCGAAACCAGCGTTCTACCAACTGAACTACTCCCTGTCATAGAAATTCTATCACAATTTTTTAAAAATTTTTGGTTATTTTATCATTTTTTTATTTGGTCATTATTATTAATTTCTTTTTCGCGTTCAGAAATAGTGGGATGACTATAATAGAATTTCTTATAAAGATCATGAGGCTCTAACACACTCAAATTCTGCTTCCCAAGTTTTTTTAAAGCATCTATGAAAGCTCTTTTATCACTCACCTCAACGGCATATTTGTCCGCTTCAAATTCAAATTTCCTGCTCAGATAAGAAAGCAAAAAATTCATGAATGAAAAAAGCGAACTTATCAAAATAACGGAATAAACCAAAACCGTATATTTTTCAGAAATATCAAATGTATTGTACAAAAAACTTGATTGTATAAAATAGTACATTAGTAATACAAAACAAACCATGAAAGAGAGAGAAATGAAAAAATTCTTCAGAAAATGCTTCTTCTTAAAATGTCCTATCTCATGCGCAAAAACCGCAACTATCTCGTCGCTTGTCATTTCTTCCAGGAGCGTGTCGAAAAGAACTATTCTCTTATTTTTGCCCAGTCCTGTAATGAAAGCATTTGAGTGTTTCGATCTTTTTGAAGCATCCATCACAAAAACTTTTTTCACATTGTAACCACTTTTTTCGGAAAGTATTTTAATCTTATCCAGCAGTTCCTGATCTTCAATCGGAGAAAATTTATTGAAGAGAGGCATGATGAATTTCGGATAAATTATCTGAATGATAAATTGCAGCACAACGATGCCTAAAATAAAATAAATCCACCAATTTTCAACGTTGTACACGAGGTATAAAACTCCACTTAACAGCAATCCCCCGAGAAGAATTGTGAGAATAAATGACTTGGCGGTATCGGTGAGAAAAAGTTTCGGTGTTTTTTTATTGAAACCATACCTTTCTTCAATATTAAAAGATGAGTACAGCGTGAAGGGCAGAGAAATGAGATAGGATAATAATCCATAAAGTGCGAAAAATAACAGGCCATTTAAAATATAATTATCCGAAAAACCCTTCGAAATAAATTCTATAACTCTGAATCCTATTAAAATTAAAAATATCATAAAAACGAAATTCACAATTTCGGAAAAAAGATCGAGTCCGTTCTTCTCGGAAGTATATTTTCTGGATTTTTCAACCTCTTCTTCAGACAGTTCTCCCTGGAAAGATTCCTGTACCTTGCTGCTTCCCGTTTTTATAAATCTGTAATTAATAAATTTCAAATAAAATTCAAAAATAAATACCGCGGTTATAATTCCTAAATATAATATTATCAATTTTTCCTCCTACCCGTAAATTTTTATTTTTTGCCCTGGCAAAAACTTCAACAGCTCATCTTTAACTGTTTTTATCAGTTTCTTCTTTATTTCCGGATGGTATTGTGAATATCCACCCACATTGAGAAATGGGAAATTTATGAGTTCAGAGTCCGGATAAATTTTTCTGATTTTTTTCAGATAATTATTAGGGATACGAAACGTACCCAGACTGAAATCTTCAATTTTATCCACTCGTACTATTTCTTTTCTCAATATTTCTATGAAATCTTTATATATCCTTTCATAATCCCTGATATAGATAACAGGATCAATGCATATTCTCACTCTTAGGTCTCTTCGAAGACAGAAATTGATATCTCTGATTCTTTCCCTCAAATTCGGAGCGAATTTCTCATATTTTCCGGAAATTTCATCCGGAGAAAGAGTCCAGGAAAATATTACATTCTCCGGCACCCCTTTAAATTTCAACGAGTGAACTGAACTGCTTTTAGTTCGCACTTCACAGAGTAAATTTTCTATTTTACTCATCTCGTTGATCAAATAAGAAGTTCCATCGAAAATATTTTCAAAGGCCACAATATCCGATTCATAAGAAAGTGATAAAAAAACAGATTTATTACTTTGGGATATCTTTTTCACTTCTTCAACATAGTCTTCTAAATTCACAAAAACAACGATATTAGGTGACGGGTACATGCCCGATAGAAAACAATACTCACACTTATAAATACAATTCATCATGCTCACAACATAAAAAAATTTTTCGTATTCATAGTTGTTGCACAGCAGCGAACCCTCATATATAAAGTTTTCCCTTTTTTTCGCAATTATAAGGTTCTGGACATCCGATTGGATCGAATAATTCTGGGAAGCTCGGTTGAATACTTCTTTATAATTCTTAATCTCTACAATCCTTGAATTTTTGAATTTTTCAAGTATTTTTATCGTATTTTTATGAAATCTTATCTTCTCTTCCACATAAATATGAGAAAACTTATTCAATAAGCCTATTTTCAATCTCCTTTATGATTTTTTTACCCTCTCTTTTATCCTTCGCTCTGATTTTGAGATAATTATCTATTTTTATACCGGTCAACTCAGAATATCTGATGAGTTTCTTCAACTTTTCAAACATAGTTTCCGATAATTTCAGATTATCTCTCAGATCGTCCGTAACATGATTAATTTCCATCATATTTTCTTCTTTCTTTTCTTTCATCCTTTCTGAAAGATATTCTATTACGTCTTTCACACCTTCCTCATACGTTTCCAATATGACCCTTTTTTCAGGGAGCTTTTTAAAAAAATCATCCGTAACTATTTTAATGAAGGTGATATTGTTCAGATAAAGAAATTTTTCGGCGGAAAAAAATACGCCCGCTGCCTCGTTATCCACGATATGTGCACTGGTATCTATATTTTTTTCATTCAAATCCAGAGTGTTCAAAACCCCTTCTTCAAAGGGGTGTTTTTCCAATATGTCCGGATAAAAATTCTTTCCGTTATAAATAATTTTGCTGGGTATAAAAATCTTCTTCAGATCAATTTCGCGGTTTACACTTCCACATGATCCTATATTGTAGAGCCTGTCATCTTTACTTTCATTGTAATTACTCAACAAATACGCCGTCGCAAAAATTGCATTCCAGACACCGACACCGGATAAAATCAAAACGGTATGATCGTTTCTGAAAATCTGATATTTTTTGAAATTCCTGATCTTTTTGAGTTTAAAAGAGGAAATAATATTTTTTGCCTCAAAATAAAGTGCGGAAACGATAAAATTCATAGTATTATTATACACCTGGAAAACATATAATTTGCTCTAATCCGGGAAAAGAAGGATTCTTCAACCGCAATGACCTTGCTTTTATTATCAGTTTTCAACTAAGCCTGAAACAGAGAATTGAGAACAG
>JASGMR010000124.1 GCA_030156385.1 Kosmotogales bacterium | reverse complement strand
AAAATTATTTATTAATGGTTATAATAAAATTCTTTGAAAAATATCTGATTTTGCGAAATAATTAGATTTTTTCATATAATCAACTCTACTTTCTTCAGAATACATGTGGTTGAATATTATGCCAAATAATTGGACTTGTATATTATTTTTTTTGTGATTACAATAATTAATATTGAACAATTGTTATAGGTGGTGAGCAAATGATCGAAAATGATATTTTAATAAAAGTTTCTTGGCTTTATTATTTTGATAACAAAACTCAAAGTGAAATAAGTAAAATATTGAATATTTCCAGGCAGAAGGTTCAACGTTTACTTGCAAAAGCTAGAGAAAAGGAAATTGTCAAAATCAGACTTTCAAATCCAGCGTACAATCTGATTTCTCTTGAGAAGGAATTAAAAGAAAAATTCAATTTAGAGGATGCTGTTGTTGTACCTACAGTTGAAAAAGGAGAGGATTTGAAAAGAGATTTAGTTAAGGGTCTTGCCAATTATTTGTATCCTTTGCTTTCAAAAGTATCTATACTTGGGATTGGGTCAGGTTCAACAATTTGTTATTTGCATGAATATTTAGATTCAAATGTTAATTTAAAAAAAGATTTCAAAATTGTTTCTTTGTTTGGAACATTGTTTAGAAATAGCTCGTCCAATCCATACATTATAGGAACTAGAATTGCAGAGAAATTGAACAGGCCTTTTTACGGCTTGTGGTCACCGTATCTCTCAAATAACATAGAATCAGCAAAGATGATAAGAGAACAAGAAATGATTAAACGAACCTTTGACTTTATCAAAAATGTGGATATTTCTATTGTAGGTATTGGAGGCGCAGTAGACGTTAATTCATTATATTTTAAATATGGAACTTTAAGTATCGAAGAAATAAAGGAATTGTGTAAACGAAATTCTGTTGGTGATATTTTAGGGCATTGGTATGACATAAACGGGAAAATGGTATGGGAGGAAATGAACGAAAAGTATATAAGCGCAAATGTGAAGACACCCGGGAAGACAATCGGAGTATCCGGTGGTGAAAATAAAGTGAAAGGCATAAGAGGAGCACTGGCGGGAAATTATATTGATGTTTTAGTAATCGACGAGGAAACAGCAAAAAAAGTAATTTCAATGTAATAATATCCTGGAAAATTCCACACAAGGAGGGGAAAATTATGAAAGGATTAGCATTTATTTTGATTGTGTTAAGTTTAGCTGTATTTATTTTTGGTGAAGTACCTGTCATTGGTATTTCTGTAATTGGTGCAGAACATGACTGGGATATCAACGCTTATAATGGGGCGGTAGCGAAGGCAAAGGAATTGGGTGCGGAAGTGATAGCATTTGATGGGGAGAGAAAACCTGAAAAACAACTTAATGACGTAAAAACGTTGATTTCAAAAGACGTCAATGCTTTGATTGTTATTCTCGGTTATACAGATGTTATTGAACCCGAGTTGAGAATAGCCAGAGAAAAGGGTATCGTTGTTGTAACGGCTGATTTCAGGTCGGTTTACAGCCAGTGTAATGTTTCAACCAACAATATGACTGCAATGATCGATCAGGCGCTTAGATTAGTCACGGATTTAAAAGGTGAAGGTGAAATTGGTATTTTTTATCGACCAGGTAACCCTGTTTCCGAATTGAGAAAGAAGTGTCTCGATTTAGTTTTGAGCGAATATCCTAACGTGAAGATAGTTGCTGAAGAGGCTTACATATTCCCAGGGACTGTTCCGGACGCATACAATAAAACAAAAGATATGCTGAGAGCCCATCCGGAAATCGATGCATTCTGGTCCATATTTGATATGCCTATGATAGGAGCAGCACAGGCTATTGATGATTTGGGTGCGGATGCAAAATGTTACGGATTCGATGGAGATCCCACCGCTATGAAAATGATTCTTGATCCTGAATCTTCATTTGCAGTAACTATAGCACAGCAGCCATATATTATCGGTGAAACATGTGCAGAAGTTGCAATGAATCTTCTTAATGGGGCAGAAGTACCGGTAATGGAATTTGTACCTCATGTTTTAGTAGCTGAACAAAATGTTCAGGAAGTTTTGAATACATTAGGTCAGTATCAGTGATTTGAAAAATAAAAGTTCCCCCCTCAGGGAACTTTTATTTTATTTGATGTGTATGGGGTGGTTTTGATGAATAAAGTGATACTTGAGATGAAAAATATAACAAAAATATTTCCCGGAATTAAGGCTCTGGACGATGTCAATTTTTCTCTTAACAAAGGTGAAATAAGGGCGCTGGTGGGGAAAAACGGGGCGGGAAAATCGACATTGATTAAGATTTTAACGGGTATATATATTCCCGATGATGGGGAAATTATTATTGATGACAAGAAGATTGAACGTATCAATCCAAAAAAAATGTATTCCGAGGGTATTCAGGCAATTTATCAGGAAAACGATTTAGTCGGTTATTTTTCTGTTGCCGAATCTGTGATGCTGAATAATGAACCAGCCAAAATGAACATTGTTTTGAATAAGAAGAAAATGAATACAGATACTAAAAAAATTTTCGATGAAAACATCGGAATTTCTCTCGATCCATCCTCATTGATAAAGGAATTGGATGTTTCTGAAAAACAATTGGTCCAGATAGCAAAATCTCTTGTGAAAAAGCCGAGAATTATGATTTTTGATGAACCAACAGCACCGTTATCTGCAAAGGAGATTGAAAGGTTATTTAAAATAATCAGAGGTCTGAAGGAATCTGGAGTAACCATTATATATATAACTCATAGATTTGAAGAGATATTTGAAATTGCCGATACAGTGACTGTTTTTAGAGACGGTAAGAAAATTTCAGATTTGAATTTGTGTGACACGACAGAAGAAGAAATAATCAGACATATGACTGGCGGAGAATGTGAAACTGTAGGGAAAAAATCTGAAACGAACATTTCTGGAACCTCAGTTATGCGAGTCAAAGGTTTGAATAATGAATATTTGAAAAATATAAATTTTGAATTACACAAAGGTGAAGTCCTTGGTCTTTATGGAGCAGAAGGAGCGGGGCAGGTGGACCTTGTGCGCTCTATTTTCGGTCTGAATGATAAAAAAGGAAAGATTTATATCGATGGTAAGGGAAAAAACATAGAACATCCTAAAGATTCTATAAAAAATGGAATAGGATATGTTCCAAGAGATAGAAAAGAAGAGAGTTTAGTCAAAAGCTTCATGCTGATGGAGAATATAACCCTATCCAATTTGAATAATTATTCGCATAGAGGAATCATAAGCAAAAAGGAAGAATTGAAAATAGCGGATAAAATGATCAAAGATCTTTCTATAAGCACAAGAAGTGCCAGAACAATAGTAAATTTTTTAAGTGGGGGTAATCAACAGAAAGTGGCGATAGCGAGATGGCTGACCTTTCCCCTTAAAGTTTTAATGTTGGATTACCCAACCATGGGTGTAGATGTTCAGGCGAAAGTTGAGATATACAAATTGCTTAAAAAGATCGTTGAAGAAGGCACTTCAATAATAGTGATCACTCCTGAGTATGAAGAAATAAAAATTTTATGTGACAGAGTTCTTGTATTAAAGGAAGGGAAAATTATAGGTGATCTAAATGTTAAAGATACTACAGAAGATTTACTGTTGAAATATGCGATAGGATCGGCAAATAATGGAGGAAATAATTATGAAAAAAATATCAATTAGCAAAACTTCAAAGAAAGGCTACATAACTTTTTCCATTTTTGCCGTCGTCATTGTTTATATAATTTTCGCAGCCCCAGGATTTTTGCATTTTGATAATTTGATGAACGTTTTGATTTCTGCGGCCTTTGTTGCCATTCCAGCGATGGGATTGAGTACCGTTATGTTAACGGGTTCCTTCGATTTGTCCTTTGTAGGAATTATAGGTCTGACCTCAGTAATAATGATAAGAATGATAGAAGCAGCGATTCCGATTCCATTGGTTTTATTATGTGGATTGGGAATTGCAATCAGTATAGAGTTGATCAATGCATTTCTTATTGTAAAATTGAAAATTCATCCATGGCTGACTACGATTGCAACGATGCTGGCGACTTTAGGACTGGAAAAAGCGATAAGCAAAGCATATTTTCTGACTATTTCAGATGGTTTTTTTGGAGGAATAAGATTCAATTCCTTTATTGGAATTCCTCTTTCGGTATGGATTTTAATTATTGTGTTTGTTATTGTTTATTCTTTTGTGCACAAGACCATTATTGGTTTGCATTTTTATGCGATCGGAGGGAATGAAATTACTGCTAAAAAAGCGGGAATCAAGGTTGATTTGATGAGATTTTTATCCTTTGGAGTTATGGGTTTTTGTATATGGGTTGTTTCTCTCGTTTATTTGGCTCAACTCTCGGGGTATACTCCTGAAGCTGCATATACCAACTTGAATGAGGTTATTTTATCTGTTTTCTTTGGAATGTCTATTTCAAAAAGAAATATTGTTACTATCACTGGTACATTAATAGGAGCAATATTTGTGGCATTGCTTGCCAATGGGCTGGCCCTTGCAGGTGTTAGTTCATATTGGATAAAACTGGTTGAAGGATTTTTAGTAGTAATAGTAGTTATAACTAATTCATTAGGGAGTGGTGAACTTGTCCAGCTTGAAAAATAATGTGTTAACGGATGAAAATAAGATATCAAAAAAGATTGCGGATCTGTTGGTGAACGGGAGTATCGTTATCGGTTTTATAGGTGTCATTATAGTGTTTGCGATAAAAAATTCCTCTTTTTTGAGTATTGACAATATTTCGGATATTTTGATGAGAGTTTCTATAACCGCCCCGGCAGCTTTTGGTGTAATGTTGGCCCTGATCGTAAAAGGGATCGATTTAACCCCGGGAACGACCATGGGATTAGTTGGATTGACTATCACCGGAGGAATAACCGCGGGGTTGAGTTTTGGAGTATCGCTCGTTCTTTCTCTTCTGGTTGGTGCTTTGGTTGGAATTTGTACGGCACTTTTAATTTCCAAGGCGAATCTCAATCCATTTATTGCAACCATTGCGATTCTTTTTATTGGAAACAGTATAGAAAAAGGAGTAACTCAGGGAGGATTACCAATTTATATTTATCCATCACCCAAACCACTCAATGCAATATACAGAGGAACTATTTTGGGAATCCCAAATCCGATAATAATTCTGATTATTATTACGTTAGTTTTATATGTTTTTCTTGATAAAAGTGAATATGGAAGGAAGATGTATGCCTGTGGCGAGAGTATAAAAGCGTCGAGAGCCTCGGGAATTCCGGTTAGATTTTATTTTGGAATGGCTTATTTTCTTGCCGCTATCTGTGCGTGTGTAGGCGGAATCATTCTTTGTTCTCAGATTAGATCCGGCCAACCCCTCGTCGGGCACAGTTATATGTGGGATGCAATAGGTGCAGCATATTTGAGTACTATAATGTCGAGAAGAAATTTCAGACCGAATGTTTTTGGAACTCTTTTTGGAACTCTTGTCATGGCTACAGTTGCAAATGGTTTCACATTGATGGGAATTCCATTTTATTGGAAAGAATTTGCGAAAGGTCTGATCATTCTGGTTATTCTGATGGTTTCAGTTATGAAAAAGAGATATGAAAGGAGAAAAACATTTTGATAGATGCAGTACTCGTTCTTGATGTAAGCACAAGCTGTATCCACGCTAATTTAGTAACTGTAGATAAAAAAATTACTGTCAGCTTTTCGAAGAGTATTGAATATATTTTAGATGGGCCTAAAGGCTATTATTCAATAAATACAACCAGATTGTGGGGGAAAATTATTGACATTATAAAAGAAGTGAATGAGAGTGCTCTGAATAAATATAATATCTTAGCTATATCTGTCACAAGTCAAAGAGAGGGGAGTGTATTTTTAGATAAAAATAATAATGAGATTTTTTCCTTTCCAAATATAGATTTAAGAGCTAAACGAGTGTCGTACGATATTTCATCCAGATACGGGAAAAGAATTTATCGGATAACAGGCCATTGGCCCGATGCTTATTTTCCAGCCATGAGATTGCTCTGGATAAAGGAATTTTATCCGGAAAAATTTAAAGAAATCAGAAGTTTTCTAATGTTGAATGAATGGATTGCCTT
>JASGMR010000021.1 GCA_030156385.1 Kosmotogales bacterium | reverse complement strand
GACATAGTTGTAGAGGGAAACGCCAACGAGTTCACGGAAAAGATTGCGGACTTTCTGAATATCTCCGTCGAACACCACAAGGAATTTTTAACCTCCAAACTCATTTTTAAAAATGGCATTTCGGTGGACTTCGCTTCGGCAAGAACCGAATACTACGAAAGACCGGCAATATTACCGAGAATTAAAATGAGTACTATAAAAAAAGATCTGTACAGAAGAGATTTTTCGATAAACGCCATGGCAATAAAGTTGAACACGGAAGAATTTGGAATACTGGTGGATTTCTTCAATTCAAGAGGGGATCTGGCGGCAAAAAAAATCCGGATTCTTCATAATCTGAGTTTTTTAGAAGATCCTACAAGAATATTGAGGGGGATACGTTTTGAGCAGAGATTCGATTTCTCCTTCGACGAAACCACTTTAGAACTGCTGAAAGAAGCCGTCAGAAAAAAATATCTTGAAAGAGTGAGTGGTCAACGACTGAGAGAGGAGTTGATCAACATTCTCAACGAAAAAAATCCCTGCTATTCGATAAAGAGAATAAAAGAACTGAGAATTTACTCTCATTTGATCAGAGGAAGCAAACTGAACAAAAAAACTGAAAAAATGTTCTATCATTTCTTCGAAAATATTAATAACAATATGGACATTTTTGGAACGCCTTCACTTTTTGAGATTTTTGCCATCTTTTTGCTTTATGATTCAAAAATGGAAGATATAGATTCGTTCATTAAAAGGTATGGATTTTCTCCAAAATTCAAGAGAGTATTCCTGAAAATACACGATATACTGAATTTTTTCAATGAAAACGAAGACATAAGTTATTCAAAATTGTACGAACTGTCGGGTAAAATAAAAACAGAAATTCTTTACTTCCTGGATGTTTATTTAAATAAAAAAAATTCGGAATTCATAAAAGAGTATGCGAAGAAGATTAAAAATATTAAACTTGAAATCAACGGCAAAAATCTGTACGAAGAGTATAAAATATTCAAGGGCCCTCTGGTGAGTATAGTCCTTGATAAATTATATAAAGCCAGACTCGACGGTATGTCGGCAGATGAAGAAAGAAAATTTGTGAAAAATTTTTTATATGAGGGAAATTTCAATGACCTCGAATAACACATTCACTCTTCACTGTCCGGCGAAAATAAATCTTTCGCTGCTGGTGGGGAAAAAACGCACCGATGGTTTTCATGAAATAGGTTCGTTAATGCAAACGGTCGATCTCTTCGATGAAATAAAGCTTAAAAAAATGAACGAATCCGCCGGCAAAAGAATATTTCTTTCAAATGACGGAACCTTAAAATGGGATGAAAACAATTTGATATTCAAAGCCGTGAAATCGATTGAAAATCTGACCGGAGAAGTTTTCCCCTTCAATATCGAACTGAAAAAAAACATCCCTTCCTGCGGTGGTTTGGGAGGTGGCAGTTCCGATGCCGCATTTATTTTAAGATTTTCAAAATTTTTCTATAAATTGTCCGCAAGAAAAATTTTTAGTATCGCTCTTTCTCTCGGAAGTGACATTCCTTTTTTTTTATATTCCGGAACCTGTATCATCTTTGGAAGAGGAGAACGAATAATTATAAAGGAGGACCTGAGAAAATACTGTGTTGAAATATTTCTACCCGCTTCTAAAGTTTCGACAAAGACTGCTTTCAACTATATTGATAAAAACAAAATTGCCGATGAGATCGATAAAGGAAATCTTTTCACTCTGTACAAATTATTGAAAAAATGCAATTTAGAAAATGTTAAAAATTATTCTGAAAATACTTTCGAAAGATTTCTTTTATCAAATGATAATGAAATTAAATTAAAATATAAGGAAGCCACGGGTAAAAATGGCTTATTCACAAGAATCAGCGGATCGGGGAGTACCGTATTCACGGTTTTCAAAGAGAATTGCTCAAACAATTTTTTCGTTGGTTCTGAAGAGGTGTACAATTTGAATGAATATAGATGGATTTCTGCTTCACAAAATATTATTGAATCTTGAGGATTTCAGGGGAAAAAGAGTAAAAAAGATATATCAATCTTCAAGGTTTAATTTTTATTTCAAATTTGATAAAAATTCAATACAGATCTCAACCGACCCTTCAAATCCTTTTTTGACGAGTGTAGATGAAAAAGAGGAATACAGTTTCACCTCCCCTTTTCTGACTTTTCTGAGAAGGAATTTAACGGGAATGTTTCTCGAAGAAATTTCACAATTTGAAAACGATAGAATCGTTTTTCTCTCGTTCATCAAAAAAAATGTGTTCGGTGAAACGGTAAAAATTGAACTGGTAATAGAACTGATGGGTCCGAATTCAAATATAATAATAGTAGATGATAAAAAAAAGATAGTACTGATTTTGAAAAGAAAAATATCAAGCAAACGCACTCTCATGGAGGGATCGGAATATTCGCCATTGAGAACTTCAAAAATACCTCTGCCGGAATTAACCAGGGAAAGTTTCATGTGTACTGAAACTTCAGGGTACAGAGATCTGACGGAATTGATCCAGGGAATATCATCGAAAACGGCGAAATTCCTTATTGAAGGCACAACGAATAAATCTGAAATCTGGGAAAATATCATTAAACTCAAAGAATCATATTTGAATTCTGAGATTTACCTGGATTTGAATACTGAGGAGATTTTTCCCTTCAGACCTGAAAACAGTGATGATGTGGAAAAAATAAATATCTTAAATTACATAAATGCAAATGTCAGGAGAGGAAAAATATACGACGATCTGAATACATACAGGAACAAATTTTTAAAGATCGTCAAGAAGGAACTGGATAAAAAAAACAAACTGCAAAACGATCTTCAAAGGGAACTATCTTCAGTGAAGGATTTTGATGAATATAAGAATTATGGAAATTTAATAATTTCCAATATCTATAAAATACCCGATAATATTGAGGAGATAGAACTCTTCGATTGGCAGGAAAATAAAAATATTAAAATATCTATGGATCCTAACCTCACTCCATCACAAAATTCACAAAAATATTTCAAATATTATGAGAGGGCAAAAAGAAAGTATAATGGATTGTTAAAAAGATTGAAAAGTATTGAAAAAGACATTGAATATTTAAATCAACTCCATCAAATGATAGACCTCTGCGACGACAGAAATGAAATAGACGAAATAAAATCGGAACTGCAGAAAAACAATCTTCTCAAAAGCACAAAGAGAATATACAAAGTTGAAAAAACGAAAAAGAAATCCGAATACAGAACTTATAATTACAAAGGATTTCAATTTCTTGTGGGAAAAAATAATTTTCAAAATGATGAACTGACAAAAAATGCCGCAAAAGATGATTACTGGTTTCATGCAAAGGAAATCCCCGGAGCTCATGTTATACTAAAAACGGCTGGAAAAGAACCACAAGAAGATGTGATATTATATGGAACATCTCTGGCCGCCTATTTTTCTAAAGGAAGAGATTCTTCCAGAGTGAATGTGGCTTTTACCAAAATAAAATATGTGTGGAAACCGAAGGGAGCAAAACCTGGTATGGTTCTTTATAAGAACGAAAAAAGTTACACCGTAACACCAAAAATTAAGGAGGAAAATAATTGATAAAACTCAGTCCCGTCATTTTTATGATCGGAGGTATATTGACCTTTTTGCCTCTATTCATTTCGAATATTTCTTTTTATATAATCGTGATGGTCTTAGGTATGATTATAAGTTTATTCATATGGTTTTCATTGTCATTCAACAGAGATTACAAGATAAAAAAACTCCTTGAAAACAAACTGATTTCCGAACAGAACCTTTCATTACTTAAAATAAGGAAAAAATCAATATATTATGCGATTTTATATTCATTGACTTACACCGCCATGAATATAGCCTCGGTCTTTTCGGTTTCAAAGGTGGAAGAAATGATATTCAACGGGGATGTTTTCGATTATTCCCAAATAAATGTCAGTGATCTTGATCCAATGTATGTGCTGGCATCAATGGTTATGCTCATTTCCTCGATAGCATCGATCATTCTCCTGTATTTTCTGTTTAAATCGATATATACGGACGAATTCTCAATTCAGACGCTTTTGATGAAACAAAAAAATATTCAGGTACCGGCACTGAAACCCATGCCTTTTTTCGTATATTTGGTTTTCACAATATTCACATATGGCCTTTTCAGCTGGTTTTTCAGGTACAGGATTTCAAAGTCTCAAATGATCAACTTGAAACTTGAAGAAAAAGTGAAGCTTCTGAAAGATATCAAAGAAAAGCAAGAAAAGAAAAAAAGCGACGATAAAAAGAAGAGCGAAGACTTTATCGGTAAAATGAAAGAACATTATTCGAATTATTTGAGAAAGGATCTTGATAATCAAAAACGAAAGGAAGTTTTGGCCCGTCTATACATGGATCTGGGCAAAATCGATCCAAAAGAAATCAAAAATATCCTCGATGATTTTTTGAGTGAAAATCTGCTCAAATATGACGAATATAAAAAATTAGAAAACTTATTGTTCTAAGGAGAGAAAAATGCCATTGTATAGAAGATATAACTATAAAAATGCAACCTTTATTTTGATCGTTATAAATGTAATAGTTTATTTGGTACAAACAGTTTTAAAATATGTCAGTGTTCCAACGTATAATTACATGTTGATTTATGCGGGAATAAGCCAGTGGGGCTTATCACATGGACTGATATACCAACCGCTAACAGCTCTTTTCCTTCATGGAAACATCCTGCACATAGCTTTCAACATGTGGGCATTATTTCAACTGGGAAATGTAGTTGAAAATACTTATGGAATGAAAAAATACCTGTTGTTCTATTTCGGAACCGGTATAGTTGGAAACCTTTTTGCCGTCCTTTTTACACCCAGCGTAACGATAGGAGCGAGTACGGCTGTTTTTGGATTAGTAGGTGTTTTATTCGCACTTGGATTGAGAAAAGATACCCCGATCCATCTGAAAAGTATCACGGGATTCTCCCTTTTGCCTATAATTTTCATAAATATAATTTTTGGGTTGACAAACTCCGGTATCAGTAACGCGGCACATATAGGCGGTCTGATAATCGGTTCGATAATGGGCTATTTTATTGCGTACAATTCGAAGATAAGGAGAAATTCAAAGGTAAAATACGCTCCGGTAAATAACAATGACAAAGAGAAAAAGCAACAACTGGGGAAACAGATTATCATGAAATACGGTCCACAATTATATAAGTTGAAGGACGATTTCAGTGTCGAAAAGGATGAAAAAAAGAAATTGATCCTGGGAAATCTGAGAAAAGATCTCGTGGAAATTAACGACTATAATCTTTCCGTGGCCATATTGAATAATTTATTCGCAAAAAATCTTATCACCAGAAGAGAACTGGACAGTTTAAAAAAATGGATTTAAGAATATAAAAAATACCTGAAATTCATCAAAAGCCTTCCTATATTTTTAAGGAAGGCTTTTCTATAACAGATGGCACCGGATTTGTATCATTCCATCGATTGGTAAGCATCATCTGGAAAATCGCTAATCAAACAAATATTTGAAACATGCAGATATTTTTTACAAGTCATTTTGATGTATGTAGGTACTACAAGATTCTTAATCCTCAATTCACCCATCCGTTATATACTATCTCATAAAATTGTCACACTTATTTTCATTCAATCCGGTTTAGAAATTGGGACTCACTTGTTATAATATAGTATCGGATGAACTATTGGTAGATATACTTTTCCCGATGCCAATACTCTAAAATCTTAGGATTCAAAGATAATCAGAGGAGTGATTACATGAATTTAAAGGCCCTTTTAATAGTTATCGTTGGGATATTGATCATTTTATCGGTTACACTGCTTTTTCCAATAAGCTTCTGGACTTTCCTGGAATGTATTTTTGCTTTTGGCTTTTTAGTGCTTGGTTTGAAAATTTTTAAAATAGTTAAAAGTGAATATCTGGGCAGCTTAATATTTTCCGTTTTTTTGATATTCGATATATTGAACAGAATATTCAAATTCATGCCCCATACATGGAATTTCTGGCAACTGATAGGGTTGTTGATAGGGTCTTATCTGCTGTCATGGGGATTGACCGAAATTCTTAAAAAATCCGGTAAATCAAATTCATTGCAGAGGCTTTCGACTCAAAATATTGAAATCAAAAAAGCGGAAGCGTTTCAAAAATTTGATCTCGACATTGATTTGAGTCTGACGAGACTGCTATTAGTTGACAATGGCAATAATTCAGGTTTTTACTCCAACCTTAAGTTTGAAAAAAATTATTTCAACGGTTCATTGGAACATCAAACGGAAAATACTTCATGTACGATAAATGCAAAATGTATAAGTAAAAATGAATCTGTAAAGGGTATAAATAAATCAATAATGAATCTCGAACTGAATGAAGGCAGTGATATCACAGGAACTTTAAAAATCGATGCATCGGACGGCATACTCGATTTTTCAAAGTTGAAGTTGAGAAAATTGGATATAAAATCAAATCTTTCCAGAATATCCATAACATTATCATCTATATCATCGAGCGATATAAATATCGATGCGGATGTAACTTCTATCAATATTAACATTCCCAAAAATGTTGGAATAAAAATTAACACAAACATATTTGAAAATTTCAGAGGAATCGAAAACTTTGAAATAGATGGTGATAAAATTATATCTAGGAACATTTTAAATTGTACTTATATCTCAGAAATAAATCTTAACTCCGATATGAGTAAAATAGCCTTAATAAATATGGAGGATGGGGAATAAATGAAAGCATTGTTAGCAATAGATTACCAAAATGACTTTTTCAACAGAGAATTGTTCTTTGACAAAGATAAAAATATGAAATTTATCGAAAGGTCCGTTAAAAAGATAAAAGAGTTCAGAGAAAAAAACGGGATTATAATTACGACTCAGGACTGGCACAGAAAAAATGACGTTGAATTTCATCAGTGGCCTGAGCATTGTATCAAAGACACTTATGGTTCCGAATTAATACCGGAAGTGAAAGAAGTTTTAGAAAATTATTCCAATCATATTGAAATCAAAAAAAAGAGATATTCGGCTTTTTACGGTTCCGATCTTGATGAAATAATCAAAAAAAATGAAATTTCAACATTCTACGTTATTGGACTCGTGAGTAACGTCTGCGTACTCTTCACGGTGGAAGATATTATAAACAGAGGAATGAAAGCCATAGTTTATGAGGACCTGGTACTTGGAAGCGACGAATTTTTACATAAATATTCACTTATTCAAATGGAAAAGGTACTCGGAGCGGAGCTGACTTATGCCTGAAAGATTGAACCCGGGAGTATTCAAAGTCCCGATCGACAAAATCAGAAATGGTTACTATTCCGATAAATATTTTACAAGATATGTTGAAGTCTTAAAAAAATCGAATAAAAAATCCGAGGTTTTATATCAGTTCTTTCCGAGATCGAAAGCCATCGTAGTGGGCCTGGACGAAGCTCTGGCAATATTGAAATTCGGAACCGGTTATTACAGAGATGAAGAAAAGGTATCTGAGATCACCAATGAACTAAAAGAGGTTGAAAAAAAGCTCAGCAACGCAGCATGGAAAATGGACAGAAAACTTCTTTCCATTTTATCGGAAAAGAAATGGGATTTAAAACTCAGACTGAATGATTACTGGGAAGACAAGTGGAATGAAATAGAAGTTAAAGCACTTTACGATGGCGATACCGCGGGAAATATGGAACCCGTTATGACAATAGAGGGTGACCCGAGGTATTTTGGTTATTTGGAAACGGTGCTGCTTGGAGTTATCGCGAGGGCATCTTCCACTGCTACCGCAGTTAAAAAGGTCGTCAACGCCGCAAGAGGAAAGCCCGTTCTTTTTTTCAGTGCAAGATTCGATCATTTCTGGACTCAGGCTACCGACGGGTATGCAGCTTTAAAAACCGGAGCATTTGGAGTTTCAACCGATGCAAATGCCGGATACTGGGGAGTTGAAAGCATGGGAACGATCCCGCACGCACTGATCGCAGCCTATTCGGGAGATACGGGAGAAGCGTCCATCGCTTTCGACAAATACATCGAAGATTCAGTCAACAGAATTGCACTCGTAGATTGGAATAACGATGTAGTCAATACCACAATTGAAGTTGTGAAAAAACAATATTACTATATATTCAATAAAGAATTCATTCCGGGTAAAACCGACCCATCTCCCATCATAGGCGAAGGCAAGGATAAGCTCTGGGGTGTACGATTCGATACTTCCGGAACCCAAAGGGATAATTCAGTGATTCCCAAAGACGAATCATCTCTGGGCGTTTGTCCGGAACTGGTGTGGACAGCCAGAAAAAAATTTGATAATCTTGGATTGGAGAAACTTAAAATAGTGGTATCGGGTGGTTTTGATGAAAACAAGATCAATCTTTTTGAAAAACTGGGGGTTCCGGTCGACACGTACGGAGTTGGATCGTCCCTTCTGAAATATAAGATCGATTTTACAGCCGATGTGGTCGAACTGAATGGAATTCCCTGCGCAAAAGTGGGAAGGGGAAAAAAGGATACGAGCAGGTTATCAAAGATAGATAAAGAATACTGGTAAAAATATAAAGGAGATGCGAATAAATATGGAAAAAAAAGGCACATGGAATGTAAAAAAAGGTTTTGCAGAAATGTTCAAAAATGGGGTAATTATGGATGTAACAAACGCAGAACAGGCTAAAATCGCCCAGGAAGCGGGTGCGGTATCAGTTATGGCTTTGGAAAGGGTCCCCGCCGATATAAGGAAAGAAGGCGGAGTGGCAAGAATGGCCAACATCAAATTAATAAAGGAAATAATAAGTTCCGTTTCTATTCCCGTCATGGCTAAAGCCAGAATAGGACACATAGCGGAAGCTCAAATATTACAGGCGGTCGGAGTGGATTTTATAGATGAATCGGAGGTGTTAACTCCCGCCGATGATAAATATCATATAAATAAAAGAGATTTCACGGTACCTTTCGTATGTGGTGCAAGGAACCTGGGCGAAGCTGTAAGAAGGATTTCCGAAGGCGCAGCGATGATAAGAACGAAGGGTGAAGCAGGAACCGGTAATATAATAGAGGCAGTGAAACACATGAGAACCGTAAATGAAGAAATCAGGGCGGTAAAACTTATGAATGATGCAGAATTAGTACACTATGCAAAGGAAATAGGAGCTTCCGTTGAAATTTTAAGTCAGGTGAGAGAATTGGGAAGACTACCAGTTGTCAATTTCGCCGCAGGGGGCGTTGCAACCCCAGCCGATGCTGCTCTGATGATGTTGTTAGGTTGTGACGGGGTTTTCGTGGGCTCAGGAATCTTTAAGTCAAAGGATCCGAAGTCAATGGCAAAGGCTATCGTGGAAGCGGTTATGTATTATAACGATCCCGAGAGACTGGCACAGATCAGCGAAGGTGTCGGCGAAGCCATGGAAGGTTTGGAAATAGAAACTCTAGACGTCAGAATGGAAGAAAGAGGCTGGTAAGTGTACATTGGCATTTTAGGTATTCAAGGTGCTATCCAGGACCATGAAAAAGTAATAAAAAAGTTAAATCATACACCACTTTGGGTAAAAACGAAGGAACAGTTTAAATCAATAGACGCTTTAATACTTCCAGGGGGCGAGTCGACTACCATGATCAAACTGCTGAAGACTTTTGATCTGTGGTCTTCTCTCTCTGGATATATAAATGATGGATTACCCGTCTTTGCAACATGCGCCGGAATGATACTACTCTCAAAGAAAATTGATAATTATCAAAAACAGGATACTCTGGATATATTGGATATTCATGTTGACAGAAACGGTTATGGAAGGCAAATTCAAAGTTTTGAAACTGATTTGAGCATTCCTGAAATCGGTGAAAAAGAGTACACGGCGATTTTTATAAGAGCACCGAAAATCACTGAATACAGTGACAAGATAAGAGTTTATGCCTCTTATAAAGATACACCCGTATTGATAGCTCAAAACAACATTTTGGCCGCATCATTTCATCCTGAATTAACGGATGATCTGAGAATACATAGTTTTTTTATCGATAAATTCGTAATGAATAAAAATAATTAGGCTTTGAATCCATCAATATTTTCTGCTTAAATCCACCAGGTTTCTAAGTTCTCTGCCTTCTATATAATTTATAAAATTTTCAACAGTTTCATCGGCCATCATTTCCTGAGCTTCATAAGTATCACTTGCACAATGTGGAGAAATAACGACATTTTTGTACATGTGAATCGGGTATTTCGAGGGTAATGCGATATTTCCATTTGCTGGATATCTATACCAGGTATCCAGCGCAGCTCCTTTCAAAAGTCCACTTTCTAAAAGTTTATAGAGAGAATCCTCATTTATTACTTCCCCTCTTCCGGTATTGACTATGAATTTATCCCTCAACAACAATTTATTTTCATCGTTGATCAAATTCTTCGTTTCTTCAGTAAGAGGAAGAAAGAAAAAAATGATTTCCCCAAATTCAAGAGCATCTTTCAAATCATAAGTTATATTGATATTTTCATAATTGCTTTTATTTTTTTTAAATCCAAGAATTCTGCAGTTGAATGGTTCGAGTAGTTTTACCATTTCCCTGCCTATATTTCCATATCCGATAATACTCACCCGCTTGTTGAAAAGTGATGTCCATCTTCTGTTGACTGCACTGTATCTGGATCCACTTCCCCAAACCCCACGTCTCATTCTTTCATCAAAAAAAACCACTTTCCCCAGCAAAGCCAGACAAAGTGCCAAAGACTTTTCGGCAACTGCCTGCGAATTGGCATGATTATTCATGACCTTTATATTTCTTTTTACTATTTTATCTATCGGAAGACTGTCAATACCTACCCATGTCATAATGATCAATCTCAACTTCTCAGCAATATCGATTTCATGTTCTTTCGGAGTGCCTATTATTACGTCTACATCTCTCATTATTTCTATTCTGTCTCTCTGATCGGTATCATAAAAAGATATTTGAGGATATCTGGCTTTAAGATATTTCTTTTTTTCTTTCCAAATTTCATTGTTACTCGTAATAAATAAAATTTTCATACCAATATTATAATATTTTATTTCAATAAATCATAGAGAGAAAATATTTTCAACGAATTAACAATTTCTTTATCAAAAATTTTTTCTTTCCATTCTATCTCTACAATTCTTTTCTCATTCTTTCTCATATGAAAATAATTATCGGAGCAAATGAAATCATGTTTGTCCGAATATAAGAATACAAACAGACTGTTTTCTTCGGCACTTACAGTTAATTTACTCTCTCCTTCCATATTAAAAGAAATTTTGGGATCGGTTAAGGGTATACTCTTTGGTGTTCTGAAGAATTTAGCATCTCTATAAACTTCTTTTCCAGAAGAATCTTCCAGACTATTGTATATAATAATTTCATCTTTATTCAAATTCATTTCCTTCAGATCAAATTCTTTTATTATCTCCGATTCAAGCTTTTTCGAATAAATTATCTCACTGTTCTCAGATATCTTATCCCCATCAAAATTAAAAATTTCATATTTTAAAACACCTCTGAAATCCTCTTTTAAATCGTTCGTTATCCATATTTTTATCTTATTTTTTTCATCATCAACACTGACTAACATTGGATTGAAAAATCTTTTAGCCATATAATGAAGAGCTTTCCATCTTCCAAAATAATCGATTGAAGACCAGCTCGCCACAGGCCAACAATCATTGAGTTGCCAGTATAGTGTTCCCATACAATGATTTTCGTTTCTGTTTCTTCTCCAGTGTTCAACCCCAAATTCGATCGCTTCCCCCTGGGTGATTTGAGAAACTATGATCTTTTTCCAGAATCCGTCCGGAATAACGAATCTGTCTCTCATATATTTCAGTATTTTTTCATTTCCGGAAGGGTTCTTTTGATGGGACAACATCACTTCCGAAAACATTTCCATCTGATCGGAAGGACAGAACATCTTTATAGTCTTTATATCCGGAAATGATTCAAATCCAAATTCGGACATAAATCTTGAATTAAATTTTTTGTAAGATGAGAAGGGTTTAGAAGCATGCCACACATCCCAAAAATGTGAGTCACCACGATCAGGAGATTGAGGATCATCAAAATTTCCACCGGAAGAAGGTGAACTTGGCCAATATGATCTGATTCCATCGAATTTACTCACCAATTCCGGAATTATTTCTTCAAAAATATCAACATAATTTTTCTTCAAATGGGGACACAGTTTTTTGAATTCCCAGTAGAGCCATCCTTCTTCAATCTCATTGTTTCCAACCCAAATACAGAGAGAAGGATGATTTCTGAGCCGAATTATATTATCTTCGACTTCCTTCTTCACATTATCTGCAAAGTTTTCATAATCGGGAGTAGGTTTACATGCAAAGGCAAAATCCTGCCACACCAGTATTCCAGATTCATCACATAAATCATAAAAATGATCATCTTCATACAATCCCCCGCCCCACACCCTGAGCATATTCATGTTTGCCCTTTTCGCGTCATGGATTAAATTTTCATATAACTTTTTTTCTCTTCCTCTCTGGATAAAATTATCGACGGGTACCCAGTTTGCACCCTTTGCAAAGATAGAGATGTTATTTATTTTGAAATAAAAGGTTTCACCCCAACTGTCTTCTCTTCTGACCAGGTCAATTTTTCTGAGTCCCGCTTTAAAGGATTTTTTTTGAATGATCGTATCTTTATCCATTAACAAAACTTCGATCTTATATAAATTTTGTTCCCCCAGGTCATGAGTCCACCATAGTTTTGGATTCGTTATTTCTACGTTCAGACCATTCTCTTTACCCCTCGTTCTATGTTCCTTTATTAAACAACCATCGGGATCAAAGATTTTGAACATCAACCATTCATTCTCGCCATTTGGCCTTCTCAGATCTACATCTATCTCAAAAAAGGCTTTTAAAACTCTGGAAGAATCATCGGCAAATAAAATTTCGGGTTTAATATAAACATTATCTATACACTGTGAATCAAAAATCTTAAGTTCCACATTTCTCCATATTCCAATATCAGGGAGCTTCGGGCCCCAATCCCATCCGAATGAATAATATGATTTTCTGATCGTCTCCACTCCCGGTATAGCATACCCGGGTTGATATTTTTCAAACATTTTTTGATCGTAATTCATTTTTTTCAGATATTCATGCGCTTTCAAAACGCTGCTGTCGAAGTGGACCCCCAGGATATTTTCTCCGACTTTCAGGAATTTTCTTCTGTCACCATTGAGTATTATTCTGTATGTTCTGTGCATATTATCGGTTTTGAGAATAAAATTTCCATTAAGCCAGATTTCTGAATATGTGTCCAAACCGTAAAAGACCAATTCAATATTTTTTTTGCTCATTTGCACGTCGTTCAGCGAAAAGCTCTTTTCATACAACCATTTATCCAGATAAACCCATTTAACTCCCTCTTCATTCGTTCCATAAAAGGGATCTTCTATGAAATTACCCTTTATAAGTTCATAAAAAACTGAACCCGGCACATCCGCTTCTAAATTTATATTTCTTTCTTTATTAATCAGCTTCCATTTTCCATTCAAACTAATCTCTTTGCAAGACATTTTCACATCTCACTTTACTTTTTGAAATATCTTTAACCGAATCCCTCTCTATGAGATCTGTAGGAAGCAGAATATTTCTGTGTACTCCCGTCTTATTACCATTCAGTCTTTCAATCAGTAATTGAGCGGCGGTGAATCCCATTTCATTTCTCGGTTGAAAAACCGTCGTGAGGGGAGGAACGGTACATTCCGCAAACAGAGAATTATCGAACCCTATTATTGAAACATCATCAGGAATTTTTATATTATTCTCAGACAGAGCCTTCATTGCTCCCATCGCCACATGATCATTTATTGAAAAAATTGCTGTAAAATTTTTCCCATATCTTTCCAGATGATTTTTCATAGCTTTATATCCGTTTAAAGGTTCAAATCCCTCCATCTCAGATTCGATGACTTTAAAATCTCTATGCTTCAAACAAAAATTGTAAAGGCCGTCTTTCCTTTCCCTTGAGCTGTAATAATCACCAGGACCGGGGATAAAAAATATTTGTCTGTGGCCCTTTCTGTATAAATATTTGCTGATTTCATAAGCTGCATTATAATTATCTATATTTATAGAGTCAACTTTAATATCGGAAATTTTGTTATCAATAGAAACAACCGGTATACCCGAATTTATTAATTCATTTAAAAAGTATTCATTACCCTTCAGAGAACATATCAGTACACCGTCAACCTTTCTTTTAAAATAATCTTCAATGACCCTTTCTTCTTTTTCAGGGATTCTCTGCGTTGTTGCAACTATTATGTCATAACCATTTTTAAAGGCACAGTCTTCAATACCCATAAAAATTTCACCATAATGATTTCCTCTGAATGTTGGAGTTATAAGTCCTATGGTTTTAAACGAGCTTCTAACCCTAGAATTCGGAATATGTTTGTACCCAAGATCTTTAGCCGTTTTTAATATCTTTTTTCTGGTGGATTCCGCCACTTTTGCGGTATTATTAAACACTCTTGAAACGGTTGCTATTGATACTTTCGCTTTTTTTGCCACATCGTTAATCGTTACCATGTAATCACCTTAATTTTCTCTTATAATTTTTCTGTCATCCCAGATCTCATAGGGAAATCTTAAAAAATTTTTAAAATTTTTCGTGCTTTTTTCATTAATAATTTTACTATATATATAGTAACTTGGCCTAGGAGTGAATGATTTATCACTGTAATTACAATGAATCAAACCGAATTTTTTATCAAAACCCTCAGGCCATTCAAAATTGTCAATCAATGACCAGTGTAAATATCCTCTTAAATCAACACCATCTTCAATCAATCTTTCGATGGCGTATAAATGCCCTACCAAATAATAAGGTCTGTAACAATCAAAATCATCTGCTATACCATTTTCGGTTATAAAAAATGGTTTTTTGTATTTATAATGGAGCATTTTTATCATATTGAATAACCCTTCCGGATATATCTCCCATCCCATATCACTGGTAGGTCTATTGTCGGCTGTAAAACTGTTTGAAACGGAATCCTGCCCAAATCCTTTGATTTTTTTCAATTCACCATTTACCATCTCAGCATAGTATCTGCTGTAATAATTAACACCCAAAAAATCAAAGGGTTCAAAAAGATCTACAAGTGGTTCTACATATTCTTTTTGAATTTTCTTAACCAGATCCCATTCTCCGGTCTGACACTCAAGAGCAAGCACGACTCCCACGGGCTTTTCTGTAATTCCTTTCAAAGTTTTATACGCCTTTTCATGCGCCCTGGACTCATTAATTAAAGCTTTATTGTACATCTCTTCACTATTCAAACATGGAGGAAAACCCGACTTATCAAATTTTAATCCCATAATGGAAATATTCGGTTCATTTTCGGTAACCCAGTAATCCACTAAATCTTTCAACTCTTCTCCAATAATCATCACGAATTTATTGAATTCATCTATCGATCTTTCATCGTACCAGCCACTTCTTGAAAAATCTTTTTCGATCTTCATTTTCACCGGATCGTTCAGCCATATTGGAAGTGTAAAGTGACTCAAAGTAACCATAGTACTGATATCTTTTCTCTTCATGTCTTCCAGGATTTTTCTATATAAAGAAATAACTTTATCATCTGCCATTTCTTTCAATTCATTGATATCTTTAATATCGAATGTTTCCTGAGGAAAAATTCTGGACCATTCAATTCCCACCCTCAACATTTTCATTCCACACTCTTTAGCCAAATCGTGACATAATTCATAATTACTGAAGTAATCCGGACCATCGGTCGGATTATCCCCGCTGACCAATCCCTGATCTATTATTGCTTTTGAGGTTGCCCAGTGGTACCAATCTGTATTTTTATCTACATATTTTGGGTTGCCCATTTCCACTTGAAATCCTGACATTGAAGCTCCAAAATAAAAATCATCTGAAAACATTCTTTTCACCTCTCTCTTATTCAATTGCTACAAAATGATTTTCCTCAATTTCTGTCATTTTTAATTCTCTTTTACTCATTCCGGGAATATAGGAAACTATATCGGTGTATGTTTTTTTTCTTTTCGGTATTTCATCCCATTTCATATCCAGTCTGGGTACAGAATCCAGTAAACTTTGAGTATAAGAATGGACAGGGTTAAAAAAAACTTTATCAGTTGGGCCCATTTCCACAATCACACCCCTGTAGAGAATTATTGCTTTGTTACTTATATAATATCCAAGGGATAAATCGTGGGTGATGAACAAAACGGATAATCCCTTTTCTTTGAGCATAGCCAATAAATTCAAGACATCTATCCTAGTAGATGCATCCAGCATACTGATTATTTCATCAGCAATTAACAATTCAACATCGATCAATAATGCCCTTGCAATCAGAAATCTCTGTAACTGTCCTCCACTGAGTTGATGAGGATATTTATTCAAAACTTCTTTGGGATTTAAACCAACCGATTTAAGGGAATCATCCAGTTTCTTTTCCCATTCTTTATTAGACAGTGCCGGATAAAATTCATTTTTCACCATTTTAAAAATTCTATCCGCTTTAAAAATCGGATTAAATGTACTGAAGGGATCTTGAAATACTCCCTGCACCTTCCTGTAATATTCCTTTAAATTTTTATTTTTTATGTCAGATACATCCTTACCATTGTATTTAATCTGGCCGCCAGATATCTGCGTTAATTTTAAAATCATTCTTCCTATAGTTGTTTTTCCACTACCACTCTCTCCAATAAGCGAAACTATATCTTTATTATCTATTTTAAAACTCGCCTTATTAACCGCTTTAAAAACCCCCCTTCCAAACGATCCCACTTTAAACTCCTTCGTTAAATTCGTGGCCTCAAGCATTTTTCTTCACCTCTTTCCAGCATGCCACATAGTGATCCTCGCCGACCTTAATCACTGGAGGCTCTTTCACACATTCTTTCATTTTTTCGGGACATCTGTCTATAAACCTGCACCCTTCTGGAGGATCAATTAATAATGGCGGATGACCCGGTATACCTGTCAGAGGAGTATCTGAAAATTTTATTCCGACTTCAGGCATCGCTTTAACGAGTAATTTTGTATAAACATGTCTTGGGTTATGTATTATTTTTTCTGCCGGACCTATTTCGGCAAATTTTCCCGCATACATGATTAAAATTTTATCCGCTATCTGATACAGTACGGAAACATCGTGGGTTACAAAAATTATACTTTTCACAAATTTCTTATCTCTGAATTCAACCAGCATCTTTGAAACGGCCTTTTGAGTTGAAACATCGAGCGCAGACGTGATTTCATCCGCTATCAACAGGGAGGGATTCATTAAAGTGGCAATAACCATGACCATTCTCTGTTTCATCCCTCCGGACAATTCGATCGGATACATATTCAATATTCCTTCATCCAGGCCGACAATCTTTAATCTTCTTTTGAGTTCATTATCGACCCCCTTATAAGAAAAGTTCTTGTACGCAAAGACATCGTGTATATATTTTCCGATTTTTACAGTGGGATTCATCGCATTCAGAGCGTATTGTGGAATTATTGAAATATCTTTATATCTTTTTTCTTTCATTTTTTCATAATTTTCAACAGGTAATTTTTTCCCGTCTAAAAATACTTCTCCACCAATATACTTCATCGGTGCTTTAAGTAAAATAAGCGAATTGCTGAACGTTGATTTTCCACAACCGGATTCGCCGGCAAGACCTAAAATGTCTCCATCATTTATTTTAAATGATATATCATCTAACGCTTTTACTTGCCCTCTCAGAGTTTGATAATAAACTTTCAGATTTTTAATTTCCAAAGACATTTTTACATCTCCCTCAGTTTTGGGTTGAAAATTTCATCAAGTCCTGTATTCATGAAATACAAACCACCCACAATCAACGTTATAGCCAATCCCGGAGGAATTATCCACCACCACATCCCTAACTGAATGGCATTCCATAAAACCGCATTTTCAAGCATGAGTCCCAATGAAATACCCATCGTCGGTCCCAGCCCTATAAAATCAAGAGTGACGGCTGCCAATATGGATCCGCCAAATTGTAAAATATAAACCATAAAAACGTATGAAAGCATGTTGGGGGCAATTTCACCCGAAATGATCTTGATCGTTTTAACTCCGGTAATTCTGGCCAATGAAACAAAATTTCTCTGTTTTAATGAAAAAGTCTGAGATCTCACCGCTCTCGCTGTCCAGGGCCACGCCGTACATCCTATTATTACCGCCTGAATTGTCACCCCCCTGTATGGAAGATACGCTGCAAATACAATCATAAGCGCTATTGTCGGAATAACCATCATCACATTCGTCACCATCATTAATATTTCGTCGACCACTCCCCCTTTATAACCGGCAAAAAAGCCAACGGACAATCCTATCAATGTGGCTATAGTTCCCCCCAAAAGACCCACACCAAAGGATGATCTCAATCCATGAACCAGTTGCGAGAAAACATCCTGTCCAAAAAAAGTTGTCCCAAGCCAGTATTCGGAACTAGGAGGATGATAACCCGGTCCTGCATAATCCATCGGACCATATTGGGTCAGATATGGACCGAATACGCCTAAAAGTAAAAAGAATAAAAACAGACACATCCCAATAATCATTTTTTTATTTTTGAAAGTAAAATATAGAATTTCTTTTGTGTTTGAAATTTCTTTTTCATTTTTTACTTTCATCTACATTTCACCTCCGATTGAATGTCTGACCCTCGGATCTCTGAGTACGTAAACAATGTCAATAATAAAATTGGCTACCAGAACCATTATTATTATAAAAAGGAAACATCCCTGAATCAGAAAGAAATCTTCCTGAAGTATTGCTTTATTCAATATGTGACCAAGCCCGGGATAAGAAAAGACAATTTCCGTTGTTATGGCACCGGTTATGATGATACCCAGTTGAACTGCCAGTCCGGTTATCTGGGGTAAGGATGCATTTTTATAGGCATACTTTCTTATCAATTTTTCCGGAACACCCATAGTTTCCAGATATTTTGAATAGTCCGCATCCAATTCATAGATAATCATGTTTCTCATTCCAATCGCCCATCCCCCCAACTGGACTATAAACAACGATAAGAACGGCAATACCCAGTGTTTTAACAAATCAAACACGAAATCAAAACTGAAACTGGGAGTGAGAGAAAAACTGTAAGCACCTGCTATAGGAAATATATTTAAAACGACTCCAAAGGCCCATGCCAGTAAGATCGCCAGCCACAAATATGGAGTTGCCGTTAACATATACCATATAGGTAAAACCCAGTTATCAAGTTTTTTCTTCTTTGCTGCAAAGGCACCAAATTTATTTCCAAAAAAATAACTGGCCAAAATCGCGGGAACCATTAACAAAAGATCGTAAGGTAAAGCTTCTGCAATTATCTCAAAAACGGGTTTTGGAAATATCGTTATGCTGATACCGAGATCTCCTTGAAAAAGCGATTTCCAGAAATTCAAGTATTGATCCCATAAAGGAATATTTAAGCCAAAGGCCCTCTGTAAATTACTGTAGGCAACCTGCGTTGCCTGAGGATAATTTGACAATCGTCCAACAAGGGCATTTATAGGATCACCAGGCATAAACCTCGGTATTAGCCAATCTATCGTTACGGCCACAAAAAAAGTTATTAAATATATAATTATCTTTCTTCTAAAATATTTTCCCATTGAAAGATACTCCTTTTTAGAAAAAATGCACCTTCAACCTCCAGCTGAAGGTGCACATATTTGGAAATATTCAATCTACTTGAGATCTACATTGATGAGTATTTTGAGGAATCCCTGTTGCCACTCGCCTGCCCAGCCGCTGGGATAATACAGATTATTATCAGAATCTGCCGACGGCCAGTTTGTCCATATCTGCGTATTGGCTTCGAACCACATACCGTTATACCATAACGGTATCGCAGGTAAAGTATCTAAGAATTTTGCTTCAATTTTGCTTACGGCTTCCATAGCTTTGTCTTCATCATCCAGTGGAACTCTGTTGAATTCATCTATGAGTTCTTTTATAGCAGGATCTTCAACTCTGCAATAATTACCATTGTTGGCTCTTCCATTTATTAAATCCTGATAGATCTGATAGTAAAGAGTCCACGGGGTCGAAGTTCCTTTAGTATTGGTATTGTTGACAGCCAGATCAAAAGCACCCGAAGTGATGTCATCGAAGTACTTATTGTATTCCGGGAATTTTGGTTCACAATTAATTCCAACCGCTCTCAAATCCTCAGCGATTATTCTTTCCGATTCCATCCAGTCGGTCCATCCATATGGACATATGATTTCAATTTTGAATTCACTTCCGTCAGCCAGTTCTAAAAAGCCATCTCCGTTTACATCTTTCATTCCGGCTTCTTTAAATAGTTTTTTTGCCATCTCCGGATCGTAATAGAATCCCTTTTCATTTGCTATATCTTCATTGTAATATTTCATCCAACCATCAATTGGTAAAAATCCGAGTGTGTTTGAAGGCAGAACCATATTTTCAAACACTCTTTCCACAATTCTTATCGGATCAATCGCGAATGCCATACCTCTTCTTACCTTCGGATCATCCAATCCGGGTCTTGTCGTATTTATATAAACAAATGCGGTGTTAGCTGAAAGCATATAAGGTTCTCCATCATAAAAGGTATGAATACCATATGCATTTTTAATCGCAGGAATTCCCGGTAAGAAACTGTTTGCGAAATCCAGCTCTTCGCCTTTCATCATCATACCAAGAATGACATTGTTGCTGGGAACACCCAAACATACTATTCTCTTAGGCTTTGGTTGACCAAATACTTCATTTCCCCACCAGTTGTCATTTCTGATATAAATTATCCTATCCTGGGCAGTATCTTCAAGCATGTATTCTCCCGATCCCATGCATGTGTCTATGTTTGCACCAAGAGTCATTTCTTCAGGTGTTTTATTTTCCCAAGCATGTTTAGGTAAAATCGGTATTTGATAAAGTTGATATCCCCATTCCTGGTATACCGGATCACTGAAATCAAATATTACAGTTTTCTCATCGACGGCTTTGACACTTTCAAATTTTTCATAAAGACCGACATAATGTATTCCGTCGACACTTCCCGGTAAAGTGAAAGTATAAACCACGTCTTCAGATGTCAGCGGCGTCCCATCGGCCCATGTTAAATTATCTCTCAGGACCAGTTTATATGTGTCATCGTCGGTCCATCCTCCACTCTCCGCCAACCACGGAGACAGTGAATCCGTTATTGGATCATAAAAATAAAGGGTTTCATAAATTCCACCAATGACACCCGGGTGAGCAGACCATGGAGCCAATGGATTAAAATTTGATGGTGGTCCCCAAAGTCCACCCGTTATGTACATTGTTTCTTTTCTGTCAAATCTTGCTCCAAATGCAGCAACTGAAAAAAGCAACATAATGACAACAGTCAAAACGACCAGTTTTTTCATTTTAACACCTCCTGAATTTTGGATAGATATTCATATAATAATATGAAAATATTTTCATGAAAAATTAATGAAAATATATATATTTTTCATGATAGCCGACCAGCTCTGATTAGAATAATTTTTCTTACATATGCTCAAAAATTCTAATTCTGTAAAATCGACTTTTTTTTATACTACAAATACATTATAATTTATTCGGGGTGATTTTATGGAATGTATAAACTACAAAAATAACAGGAACAATTGTAATTGCACCTTTTCCTGCTCAAGGAAGGGAAAATGTTGTGAGTGTATTGAATATCACAGGAGTCTGGGTGAATTGCCCGCATGCTATTTCGATGAAAAGGCCGAAAAGACGGGAAATAGATCGATAGAATTTTTCCTGAAAACGAAAAATAACAAATGAAAAAAATTATTTTAATTATATTTTTCATTATTTCCATTTCATATCTTTTTTCAAACCCGCTGACAGAATTTGTCTCATATATGAATGAAAACGGTTCAATAAAATTCGATCTCGATACGAAAATTCATGTCAAAGATATTGAAAGTGATTCATCGACCTTGACTTATATAGATGAAGAAATACGCTTGAATTTCTTTATGTCGGATTGGAAAAACTTTTTCTGTAAATTCGAAAGTCCAGATATTCTGAGCGGAATTTCTTTCGTATACTTAAGCGATGAGGCTATTCTTTTTTCGCTCGTTAACGATATTCCCTGGAGGCAATATAGAATAGATTCAAATATCGAATTAATATTGAATATATTGAATAATTTTCTATGGGAGCTGTTTAATGAGGCTTTCTATACAAGTGAAGAAGTGGTTTCTGACGGAGTAACCACATATATTTTTACTCCAAGCAAAGCTAAATCTGCCCTTAATAATCTCTTCAGCGGCGGTTATCTACCTGACTATATGTATTTCAAAATAGAGTTATCAACAGAGAACATCCCCATTCTAAAAGAAATAACGATTTCAGAAAAATCGCAAATAGAGTACATAAAATTAAAATTCAGTAACTTACAATTTTCTTCAGAAAAAGATTATTTTGAAAAAATGAAAGAACTTTATTACGATACTTTTTAATTCGTCTGATTAACGATTATATTAATCTTATTTACAAACCAAAAAAAATCTTTTTTTGCTGACAGATTATATTGAGCCGTAATTTCCGTTTCATCTAGAAGAATATAATCAACCTGGAGTGAAAAAATTCCACTATTTTCATCCCGATTGATATTTTCAACGACCATTGTACCGACTTCAACAGTGGAAAATAAGTCAACAAAATATGACTCTATAAATTCCTTACCCTGCCCCATATCCTGCCAGTTTTCCAGGATTTCAGCATTGACATCAAAGAATCCTATCAATTTATCGGTTTCCATATTTTCAAGTGCCTTTTCAAATCCCGACACAATATTGTCAAAGGTCAAGTTATCATAGTATCTTGCACAACCACTGAACAAAATAAGCAAACCAAGAACTGCTGTTAAAAAGATGATTTTTTTCACTGGATCACTCCCTTTAAATTCTCCGTTTTACTTTAATTTTATCATAAACATTTTGTAAAACATTTATTTTTTGAAATACTTAATATATAATTGTTTTATGAGCGAATATAAAATGTTGAATTCAATTCAGAGTAAAATGATTCTTCCCCAAAATAATATATCAAAAAGTACCGCGAAATATCTTCCTGGAATCCTTCAGAGAAAGGCTATAGATAAAAATATTCCCATTCTGATTCTAATGGAAGGGTGGCATTTTTCGGGAAAGGGCTACATAATAAATGAGCTTTTAAAACCTATGGATCCAAGGGGATATAAGGTATTCAATTTTGAAAACTTTTCAAAAAAAGAAAAAAATTCTCCCTTCATGTGGCCATTCTGGCAGAATCTGCCTCAACGTGGAAATTTCGGAATTTTTTCTTCGGGGTGGTATTATCGTCTCTTATACCATTTCTTCAAAAAGGGCAGAGATGATAATCTGATTCATATAATAAACAACACTGAGAAACTGTTGATAGATGATGGATATATAATTTTGAAATTTTTTCTCCACATAAATGAAAAAGAACAATACGAAAGAATGAAAAATCTTTCCGAAAACAAAAGTTCCTCATGGCTTGTGAATAAAAAGGATGAAAAACAGAATAAACATTATGAAAAATTCTGTAAATTATACGATCACATTCTTGAGAAAACGAATACCGACTATTCAAAATGGTTGTTAATAGATGCCAATGATAAAAAATCCGCAAGTGATGAATGTACCCGGTTATTTCTGAATATACTGGAAGAAAAAATCTCGAAAATCAACAAAGAACCGATCGTGCAGGAAGCACATGAACATAAGGAAACGGAAATGAAAGAATATATAATTTTAGACAACGTAGACCACAACAAAAAAATTCCCGACTCCAAATACGAAAAAGAACTTCCAAAACTCCAGAAAAAAATTAATGAACTTCAATTAAAGCTTTTAAAAAAGAAAACTTCGGTCATCATGGCATTTGAAGGCTGGGACGCGGCGGGAAAAGGCGGATCAATAAAAAGGTTAACCGCCAAAATGGACCCCAGGGGTTATAGAGTAAATCCATACAGCGCTCCCGACAGTCACGAACTAAAATACAATTATTTATGGAGATTCTGGAAAAATTTCCCCACGGATGGACGTATAGCCATTTTTGATAGAAGCTGGTACGGAAGAGTACTCGTGGAAAGGGTCGAGGGTTTTGCCTTAAAAAACGAATGGGAAAGGGCTTATAAAGAAATAAATGATATGGAATTTCAGCTCCATTACCACGGAATCATCATTATGAAATTTTGGCTGGAGATCGATGAAGAGACCCAACTGAGGAGATTTAAAGAAAGAGAAAACAGTGATTATAAAAAATGGAAAATAACCGATGAAGACTGGCGGAACAGATCGAAAAGATCTCTGTATAAGAGTGCCTTAGAAGAAATGCTCGAAAAGACCAGTCATGATTATGCTCCGTGGATAATTATCGAAGGTGACTGTAAAAAATACGAAAGAATAAAGGTTTTAAAAGAAGCCATATCAAATATTGAAAAAATACTATGATAAAAAGAAAAACGATAAATTCTATTTCCTCCTTAGTGGGAGCTGTAATATTTATTATTGCGGTTTATGTTATCTATAAAAATTTAAAAAACATTTCAATAAATGAAATTATAAAGAGCATTCAGAATTTCAACGCAAATAAAATTATTCTTTCCGTTTCTATAACATTTCTGGTCTATCTTAATCTCTCTTTTTATGATTTCCTGCCCGTTTTGAAGTTGAATCTCAAACTACCTTACAAAAAAGTACTGCCGATTTCCTTCATAAGTTACTCATTCAGCAAAAACTTCGGTATGAACGTTTTGTCGTCAGGATCCGTGAGATTCAGACTGTACGGAGTTAAACAAATTTCAGTATCAAATATAATAATAATAACCGTTTATGCTTATCTGACGTACTGGCTTGGATTTTTATGTCTTGTTTCAATCAATTTCTTCCTGTTAAAAAATTTCATTTTCGGTTCTCTCTCCTTGATCATACTGTTCCTGTATCTGGTACTCGTTATTTTCAGAAAAAAGCCTTTAAAAATTAAGAATTTTCAATTTAAAATTCCCAACTTAAAAACCACTTTTTTTCAAATTGCAATTTCATGTTTCGACATTCTTTTTTCATTCCTCGTGTTTCTGGTTCTGCTAAGCGATCAGGTGAAATTCTCGGTTAAATTATTCAACGATTTTATCTTCGCACAATTGCTTGGAATCTCCAGTCAGGTTCCCGGCGGACTGGGTGTCTTTGAGGCTTTGATAATATCCAGAAATAAAAATATTGATGTTGAAGTGTTGTTCAGTTCACTCATACTTTACAGGCTGGTTTTCTACTTTTCACCACTTATAATAGCCATGATCATTTATTCCTATTCGGAAATTAAAAACAGAAGAGGAATCAAATCATGAATACTCTCATATCTGCCTCCGCAGGAACGGGTAAAACCTACACTCTCGTTCAAAAATATTTATCCATCTTTGAAACTTCTTTCAAAAGCGGGAGTGACTTGAATTTCTATAATGTTTTAACCATAACTTTTACCGAAAAAGCCGCTAATGAAATGAAAGAAAGAATAAGAGAAGAAATAAACAGGAAAGCGGATGATAAAAATCACAGTGAAAAGTGGACAGAGCTGCTCAATAAACTGAACATTGCCCCTATTTCCACAATTCATTCATTTTGCAGAAGAATTTTGAAAGAATCTTCAATAATAATGAGAAGAGATCCGTATTTTAATATTCTCACGGGGTTAAAAAAGGCCGTGATTCAGACCACGATAACGAAATCTTATTTTGAAAAAAATATGAGCGATCTCACTCCACTGATAAATTTGGTAGGTGTCGACGAATCGTATAATTTGCTTCTGGATTCACTGAACAATATGTACAGACTGAAATATAGTTTTCCAATTACAGAAAGGGATGTAAAGGATAAAGTGATCGGTGAAAATGATATTCAGAATATAGATGCATCGATTTGCTTCCATAAACATGCGTTAAAATTGATCAGTATTTATAGAGAATACGCTATCAGTCAGAATTTGATAGATTTTGATGATTTGCTCCTGACCACCTACGAACTGCTTAGAGACAGACCTGAAATAACCGAAAAATTCTCTGAGAGATTCAAATACATTTTAATCGATGAATTACAGGATACCGACATTCTGCAGATGAAAATAATAGAAAAGCTGTACGATAAAAAAAGCAATGAACTCTTTCTCGTAGGTGATCCAAAACAGTCAATATATAAATTCAGAGGAGCGGATATTTCAATTTTCAACGCTACCAAGGAAAAGTTTGAATACGATAAAGAAGAAATCAAAGATCTCAATAAAAACTGGCGATCCAATGAAAATCTAGTGAGTTTTCAAAATGAATTTTTTTCAAGAATAATGTCTTTGGAATCTTCAAATAAAATATATAAAGCTATATACAACGTCAAAATCAATTCTGTGGTCGGTGAAAAATTTTCTGAAAATACAAAAAAAGTATTCATAATAAATTCGGAAAATAAGGATGAAGAACCTGAAAGACTTTCAAACTTAATAATAAACATGATAGGAGAGGAAATGATTTTCAGCAACAGAGGAAATCCTGTAAAGAGAAAAATAAAAGCCTCCGATATCGCTGTTCTATTCAGAAATTTTAATAAAATTTCCAAATTCGAAAACGTATTTTCAACAAAAAACATCCCATATTTTACGGTCGGGGGAAAAAATTTCTATGACAGACCGGAAATCGGGGGTTTGCTTTCTTTTTTGAATGTGTTGACAGATTTCAGTGATGAAACATCTCTGTTCAAGATGCTTATGTCCCCTCTGGTTGCTTTGAATCTTGATGAAATAATGCAAATGAAGCGAAAAAATTTATCCCTTTATGAATCGTTTTCAAATTCCGATCTACCGAAGTTATCCAAAATAAAGGAGAGTTTCGACAAATATTCAAAACTCAAACACTATCTGTCTCCAGGCGAAATACTCCAGGGACTGATCGACGATAATAAATATATCGCCATGCTTTCAATATACAGGAATTCCGATAAATTAATAGCAAATGTCGACAAATTACTGGATATTGCCAGAGAAATGGATAGTTATGGAACTTCGTTGAGAGAAATAACAAAAAACATCAAGTTTTTCATCGACAATAACGACGAAAGAGAAGCCAGTCTGGAATCTGAAAAGGCCGATAATATCAAATTAATGACCGTTCACAGATCTAAAGGATTAGAGTTTCCAATCGTTATCTTAGCCGATAGTTTTTTCAGGGGAAAAAACAATGACAAGATACAAATCCTCTTTCAAAATGATAAGTTTATCATTTCAAATAAGGAATTAGACAGTAATAATAAAGATGCCTATATAAATCAATTAAGAAAAATTGAAGAAGATAAAGATTTTGAAGAAGAAAAGAGAATTCTCTACGTAGGTTGTACAAGGGCAATGGAAAGACTTTATATTTCTATTTCCGGAAAAGCGAACACCTCCAGTCCCTGGTTCAATTTGATGGGTGGAGTTATCTTTTTAAAAGATGAAGAAACCGATACCTTTAAAATAACCGGTGCCTTCG
>JASGMR010000123.1:0-5000 GCA_030156385.1 Kosmotogales bacterium | reverse complement strand
ATTAAAGAATCATTCTGCAATTTCACTTTATAATAAAATAGGGTTCAATGTGCTTTATAAATATTGGTACAGAAAAAAGCGCTGAATTTTTACATATAAAATAAAGGGGTTTCTATGTTTAAGATTATTATTACAGCGAAAGATCCGAGTCAACTGAAAAAATTACCTGCATCGGAAAATTTTTCGGTGAGATTGAATACATCGCATGCTGATGATACGAATATAAAAAAATTTCTTGAGAATTACGATTATAAGTTTCCACTTTATCTGGATTTGAAGGGTTCAAAGATGAGAACAGGGAATGATCAAAAGGAATTTTATCTGGAGGACACCGACACGGTTTATATAAATTCATCATGTGAATATGAAGAAACCATTTTGATAGATGATGAAGTAATGAATTTGATAAAAGCAGGAATGAAAATTCTTATAGACGATGGAAAGATACAGTTGGAAATAACGTCTTTCGATTCCAATGGTTACAGTGCAAGGGTGATAAAGGGAGGAAAAATCAGAAAGAATAAGGGGTTCAATATTTCACCTCATCCTATAACTTTTAAAACACTTTCGGAGAGGGATTTGAATATTGTCAATATGAGTAAAAATTATGATTTTGTGAGATACGCCCTTTCATTCGTTGGATCGAGTGAAGAAGTGAACTATCTGAAGAATATATCTGGAAAATTTGTAGCGGCGAAAATCGAAAGAGATCTTTCGTTCGATACGATTGCGGAAATTTCCGGAAAATCCGATGAATTATGGTTTTGTCGGGGAGATTTAGGTTCGCAGTTGGGATTCAGAAAGCTTGCTTCGTTTTATCTGAGTTTTTCAAAAAAGATGAGTGAAATGAACGTTCCGGTGATCATGGCCGGGGAGGTGCTGGAATTTATGGTGGAAAATCCCAGACCCACCAGGACTGAAATATGTCATTTGTATGATTTAATAGATAAAGGATATTCGGGAATAGTGCTCTCCGATGAAACGGCTTATGGAAAGTACCCGGAAGAGATAATAAATTTTTTGGAGGAGATGCGGCTCATATGAATGATTTTATTAAAGAAATTTCAGAAAAATTGAATATTCCGGAATGGAAAATAAAAAATACGGTTGATTTGCTGGAGGAGGGAAAAACTATTCCCTTCATTTCCAGATATAGAAAAGAAAGAACAGGAGAACTCAATGAAATCCAGATCAGGGATATCTTCGATAATTTAGAATATTTGAAAAAGTTATCCACGAGAAAAGAAGAAGTCTTAAAGAATATAGGAGAAAAAGGAAAACTCACCGAAGAGTTGAAGAAAGAAATTGAAAGCGCAAAAACTCTGCAGGTGGTGGAAGATCTCTATTTGCCTTTCAAAACGAGGAAGAAGACGAGAGCCGATAAAGCGATAGAAAAAGGTCTGGAGCCTCTCAGTATTTTTTTGAAAACCTCCGTAAAAAGAGACGACGAATTTTTAAATTCATTCATTTCTGCGGAAAAGGAATTGGGATCGCTTGAAGAAGTTTTGGGTGGGGCCAAGGATATAATTGCTCAGGAGATTTCCCAGAATGTGAAGGTCAGAGATTTTTTAAGAAATGTTTTAAAAAGATACGGAATTATTGAGACTTCCAAAACGGATAAAGAGGACGAAAGAGAAGTATACAGAGATTACTATGAATTTTCCCAGGAGATTACAAGATTGGTGCCTCATAGGGTTATGGCGATTTTCAGGGGCGAAAAAGAAAAAAAGATCAACTGCCGTTTAACACTGAACAGAGATGTAGAGCAAAAAATGATAAACCTCGTTGGATTTAATAAATCCCTGGCATATTACGATTATATTGTTGAGGCCCTTGAAGATTCTTATACGAGACTTCTTTTTCCTTCCATCGAAAGGGAAGTGAGAAATGAACTTAAAGAAGATGCGGAAGAAAGAGCGATAAAGGTTTTCTCTAAAAATTTAAGAGAACTTCTCCTGACTCCTCCACTCGGGCAGAAAGCTGTTATGGGAATAGACCCGGGTTACAGAACAGGTTGTAAAGTGGCGGTTGTCGATTCAAAGGGAGAAATGGTGTATTATGATACAATTTATCCCACTCCTCCAAAGAATGATGTAATAGGAGCTTCTTCAAAACTCACCGGGATAATAAAAAAATTAAAAGTAGAGATAATTTCAATTGGTAACGGAACGGGATCGAGGGAAACGGAACAGTTCGTTGCGGATATGATAAAGGATAACGAATTGAATTGTAAATATTTAATAACCTCAGAATCCGGAGCCTCGGTATATTCCGCTTCTAAAGTTGCCATAGAGGAGTTTCCCCAGTATGATGTCACTACGAGGGGGGCTATATCAATTGCGAGAAGAGTTCAGGATCCTCTGGCCGAATATGTGAAGATTCCGCCTTTTTCCATAGGAGTTGGAATGTATCAGCATGATCTGCCTAAAACCGAGTTGAATGATTCGCTGGACAGGGAAGTGGAATCCGTTGTCAATTTAGTGGGTGTCAATCTTAACACGGCCTCCGAGCATCTTTTAAAGCATATATCCGGATTGAATTCGAAGACCGCGAAAAATATTGTGCTGGAAAGAAATGAAAAAGGATTCTTCGAGAAAAGAAGGGATCTGTTGAAGGTAAAAGGACTGGGCAAAAAGGCTTTTGAACAGGCCGCGGGATTCTGCAGAATAATCAATGGAAAAAATCCCCTTGACGGAACAACGATACATCCCGAATCTTACGAAATTGCCCTCGATATTTTGAAAACGATAAATTTTGATCCTTCTCAGATATTTGAACATAGAGAAGAATTGAAGGAAAAACTTAAATCGTTTGATCCTGAAAATTTTTCTAAGAAGGAAGAATTTAACTCTATCACCGTTAACGATATTTATAATATTTTGCAAAAACCGGGTCTGGATCCAAGAGAAGAGCTGGAAAAACCGATATTGAGATCCGATGTTCTTTCTATGGAGGATTTGAAAGAAGGTATGGAACTGGAAGGCACGGTCAGAAATGTGGTGGATTTTGGAGCATTTGTAGATATCGGGGTTAAACAGGACGGTCTGGTGCATAGATCAAAAATGGGAAACAGAAGAGGGGATCCGCTCAACGTTTTTTCAATCGGACAGATAATAAAAGTGAAAATACTTTCCGTAGATGTTGACAGAAAAAGAATTTCATTAGAATTCGTAGGGAGCGATTAATTTGTATTTGTTGAAAAATATAGAAATTTTCGGACCGGAATATCTTGGAAGAAAAGATTTGTTTATTGCAGGAGATAAAGTTCAGATAATTGAGAAAGATATCACGGAATCCCCACTCAGAAATCTCGGCGCAGAAGTTATAGATTGCAGCGGGGATTATCTGATCCCGGGATTTGTTGACGGACATGTGCATTTGATAGGCGGAGGAGGTGAAGGTGGTTTTTATACGAGAACCTCTGAAGGCAATCCCGAGGACTTCGTCAAATATGGTACGACAACGATCATAGGTCTTTTAGGAACCGATGGAATCACCAGAAATCACAGATCCCTTCTGGCCAAAGCGAGGGCATTTAATATATTCGGTGTGGAAACGTTCATAATGACCGGTTCATACAGATTTCCCCTGAAAACCATAACGGGGGATGTGATGGAAGATATAGTGCTCATTCCCGAGATAATAGGCGTGGGGGAACTTGCGATAGCCGATCATAGAGGTTCTGATATTTCAGTTGAAGAGCTGCAGAGACTGACTCTCGATACCCGGGTTGCCGGGATGCTTTCCGGAAAGGCTGGAAAGGTCATTTTACATGTGGGGCCTTCCAGTGAAAAATTGGATGTTCTTTTTGAAATAGTGAAAAAAGATATTTTGCCTTCATATCAGTTTTTACCCACCCACATCGCAAGATCTGAAGCTCTTTTGAATGAAGGGTTGAGGTGGATAGAGGAGTACGAAGGATACATCGATTTTACGGCTTCCGAAAGAATAGTCGGTAAGATCGCTGAATTACTAAATAATTCGAAATATATGAATAATATTTGTATTTCTACCGATGGATTGGGCAGTTTGCCCGTGTTCAATTCAAACCATGAACTGGTTTCTATAAAATCATCTCCCGTTGATGGATTGATTAACATTTTCCGAAAACTGGTAAAAGAAGAGGGCGTTGAAATTCAAAAAGCACTTCTGCCGTTTACAAAGAATCCTTCAACGTTTTTCAGATTCGATAAAAACGGTATAGGAACGATAAGGAAAGGAAGTTTGGCTTCTTTCTCCATATTGGATAAAGATTTGAATATTAAAGATGTTTTTTTGAAAGGGAAAAGACTAGATAGTATTATTTAATAGATCATCGATTTTATTTTTTAATTCTATGGAAAATTTGGGAATCGCACCAGAGTGACCGGCAACGTAACTACCCATTAAATTTCCCAGTTCGGCCGCTTTTAAGATGGAGAGATCGTTTGAAATTCCATAAACGAATCCTGCACTGAAAGCATCTCCGGCTCCGACGGTATCGGAGATGGCTACTTTGAATCCATCGATATCGGTAGCATTATCATTTTCATAGATCGTGCAGCCCTTTTCTCCTTTGGTAACACATAGGGTCTGGATTTTATAATCGTTCTTGAGTTTGAAATATATTTCTTTTTCTGTTAGTTTTTTCTCGTATAACGTTTCCGAGAGTGTTATTATTTCATCATCGTTAATTTTTAAAATATCTGTGTGGTGAAGAGATTCGCTCACTATCGAAGGATTCCAACATTTTTTTCTCAGATTGATATCGTAGAAATTTTTCTTGCTGTTCACATTCTGAAATATTTTAAAAAGGGTCGATCTGCTGATTCCTGATCTTTGGGCCACGGTACCGAAGTAGAATACATCGAATTCAATGCTGTTGAGTTTTCTGTCTATCTCTCCGAAATATTGAATGAAATCATAAGCCACGGGTTTATTTATAATATAATCCGGACTCGTTTCTTTATTCAAAATTACATCTACCGTACCCGTTTTGTAAACATTGTCTATTTGCATCA
>JASGMR010000020.1 GCA_030156385.1 Kosmotogales bacterium | reverse complement strand
TTCTCCAGTCCTATAAGTATCGTTCTCGTCTGTCTCGTTGTTCTTTCTCTTCTTTCCAATCTCCCCGCTTTTAAAAAGTTGTTCAGGGGTAAAAGAAAATGAATCAAGCAATATTACTAAAAAACGGAAACATTATTTATGAAGATGGGAGAATTGAAAAAAGCAAAAACATTTTGATAAAAGATGGAAAAATTGAAAAAATATTTGCAAAAAACGTCAATGAAAATCATTCTAAAATGAAATACATTGTCTATGACTGTACAAATAAATATATCACTCCAAGTTTTGTAAATCTACATTGCCATTCTCCAATGAATATTTTCAGAGGGATAGCGGAAGATGTTTCTATAAACGACTGGTTCAATAAAAAAATTTGGCCATATGAAAACAATCTAAATGAATCTGATGTTTATTTATCAAGTGTAATGGCTTTTTTAGAAATGATAAATAATGGAATAACCACTGTCGCCGATCATTATTTTTTTGAAAAATCCATTATTGATGCGGCTATTTCTGTTGGTATGAAACTCGATATCGCTCCTACTATTTTTAATGAAAATTTCAGTAATCGCATTAAAAATGTTGAAAGTTTGATAAAAAATACAAAAAAAGATACTGTAAATATTTCTTTGGGCCCACATTCCCCATATTTACTTGAAAGAAAAAAATTGGAAGAAATTGCTTCTATGGCTTCAACAAATGGATTAAATGTTCATATGCATATTTCTGAGACGGCGGATCAAGTAAAAAAATCAATCGAAAAAACCAGTACGTCCCCTTTTGAATATCTTTATAAATTAGGTTTTTTTAAGACCAAAACACTCGTTGCCCACGGTTTATGGATTGAAAAGGATGATCTGAATTTTATAAACAATGAAACTTTCTTTGCTTTTTGTCCAAAAACTTATTTTAAACTCTCTATGGGATTTGGAAATATCTGGAAATATAAAAATAATCTGAATTTTTCCTTTGGCACAGACGGTGCTGCCAGCTCAAACACTTTGAATGTTCTGGAGCAAGCAAGGATATTCGCTTTAACCGGAAAAATTCTGTATTCCGCAGAAGATTTCACACTGACTGAAACCTGGAAATCATTAATGAATGGCCATAGATTCTTTAAATTCAATTCGGGCAAAATCAAAGAAAATTTTGATTCCGATTTAATAATCTGGAATCTGGATAAAATTAATACTGTTCCCTTGAATAATCCCCTTGCATCGATAATCTATTCATCGGATTCAAATAATATTGAAGCGGTTATGTTGAAAGGAAATTTCATAAAAAAAGAAAATAAAATTGTTTCAGTTGAAAACTTTGAAGAAGAATTCAAATCATTTTTAAAGAGCAAAAATAAAATTTTAAATACTTCGAGTATGTCCGACAGAAAATTTTAATAATCCAAATCAGATATATCAAATATCTGTACCCTGTTATTCCCATAATCTGCGACAGCGAGCAATTCTTCATCTGAAAAAAGATCCATTCCCATTGGAAGGGTGAATTCCCCGTAATTGATTCCTTCTTTTCCAATGTTGAAATTTAACTTTCCTTTTTTGTTGAATACATTGATCGAATTATCATTTTCACATGTGACAAAAATCAATTTATTTGCATAACATATGCTCAAAAAACTATTTTCAGAAAATTTTTCCGAAGAAAATTCATATTCAAATCTACCATCTTTATCATAAGAAACGATCTTATCATTAATATCATCTCCTATAAAAACATAATCATCTTCCCAGGAAACACCTATGATTTCGATGTCGATAACTTCTTCCTTACCATAACCATCGGGTAACGATATCCTTTTTACGACATTTTGAAATTCATTGATGATTTCTATGGTTAAATCATACACATTAGAAACGTAAAGGTAATTATCTTCGTCCGCTCTCAAATTTCCGGGAGACCACTCAAGATCAAATTTGCTTAAAAAATTTCCGGAAGTATCGAAATAACATATTTTATTAAAATAACTATCTCCAACGATATAGTTCGTTCCTAAAACACTTATTCCAGAAATACTTTCAAACTGATAATTCTCATCGCCATACCCACCGAATTTAAATATAAATTCGCCATTGAGATCATAGACATATACATAATTTGATTCATCAACGATTAAAACTCTTTCAAATCCAGGATCAAAAGCAACTATATGTGGACCATCCAATATCTGATCATCAATAACCAAAATAGGTTCCAAATGAATATCCTTAGCTATTAATAACGATACGGATAACAACAATAATAATATAAGCATAAAACTTTTCTTCATAATACACACCCCCGTTTTACATTTTATCAAAATTTAATTATAATAATGTGATCAAATAAAATTGAAGAAAACTATTTGTTAAACTTTTTACCGTTGTTCTTTGTCATAAAGGGGGATGAAGTTGAAAATATTAAAAATTATATTTATATTCACAATAACATTCATACTATCGTATATTTTTCTCATTGAACCAAATCTTTTGAAGGTTGAATACATCAATAATGTAGAAAATCCAAGGTTCACTATAGCTTTAATAGCCGATATACATTTTAAAAATCAAAGAAATTTTCATGAAAGAATATTAAAAAAATTAGATGAAATAAATCCGGATTTAATTTTAAACGCCGGAGATATTTTTTCCAATAACACTGATATTGATGAATTAAAGAATTTTTTAAAAGATATAAACAACATTGCACCGATGATATCCATTTTAGGAAACTGGGAAGAATCGGCAGCTCTCGAAGCAGAAAACATTTACAAAGAAATAGGTTCTGAATTATTACACGTTGAAACTACAACAGTTCAAAAGGACAACTTATCATTGAATATAACCGGTCTGCCCTCAAAATATTATTTCAAATATCTAAAAAATCTGCCTGAAAAAACAGAAGATAATATAAATATTCTTTTAATTCATTCTCCCTATGAAATAGAAAATTTCCCGGAAATTATAGATAAGTTTAATTATATTCTTGGGGCCCACACTCATGGAGGGCAAATATACATTCCCTATATAACTCAAAAATTAATGGAATTCAGTCATGAAGGTAATTACAAATTCTTCAAGGGATCATATGATTATATGGATAGTGAAATTTATATCACAAACGGTTTGGGCCAGGTATTTCCAGGAAGATTTTTATCCGTTCCAGAAATTGTTGTTTTAGAAATTGAATAATAATAATCAATTACTAACTCAAATAAGCTATTAATGGTATAATTTAATATTAAATAACAATTAAGGGAGGTATGAAAATGCAGAGTATTGAAGAGGGCATAGAAAAAAAATTAAGGTCAATAAGTTACCGAATAAGATGTTCCGGTAGAGAAGTATTAAGAGATTTCCCGATCACGCCTGCCCAATTTGATGTCCTCCAATATATATATTTTAGCGGAGATAAAAGAATGACAGATGTTTCCAACTACTTAGGTATCACTAAAAGCACCACCACAGGTTTAGTACAAAGAATCGTAGAATTGGGATATTTAAAAAAAGACAAATCGAACAGAGATAGGCGATCATACATAATAAAAATTACTAACTCTGGAAAGAGAATAATCCAAAAAGTAATAGAAAAAAGAGTTGAATATATAAAAGGCATTATAGAAAAAATTCAGACAGATAAAGTTGAAAAATTAAGCGGTATTCTCTCCGAGTTTTTAGATATTATTCAAAAAAAATAATTTCGTGAGGTGTTAATGTGAAAAAGATTTTCCTTTTGATTATCGTACTGGTTTTCATATCAATCGTTTTAGCAGACCCCGTTGTTCTGAGAATAAAAAGTTTCAAAGATAAATGGATAGATGATAAATATGTCTTAACGGGAGACGTTTATATAAACAGAGAAGAAGAAGTAACCGTTACCACAGATAATGCAACACTTACAAAAGAAAATGGAGAATGGACTGATTTAACCACATTGGGCAACACTCATACCGTATTTGAAAGTGGTAATGCAACTTCAGTATTACTCGATTATGTTTTTGATACAATGTTAGGAACAATGACTCAACAGATTGAGTGCAATATCAACGTCAGAAATGACGATGGTACGATCGATCCTGAAGGAAAAGTCATCATAGATAATGCGGATACCCTATTTTTTGATTTGAATAACGATTATTTTCTGGGTTGGACAACCCAAGATTCTTCTCCACAAATACATATTAATTTCAAAAACGAAATGAATATGGTTGCGGATTATTTTGAATATTTTAATCAAGAAGGCAGAGTAATAATGAAAGGCAACGTGTTCGTGGATGATAAAAAGAATGGTAGAACTGTTAAGGGAGAGGAAGTTTATTACGATGTTGAAAATGATGAATTCACCGGTATTAAAACTTTAATAGAATTTTATGTTGATTAGTTTTGATGAAGCGTCTCATTTTATTAATATTACTAATCTTATCAGCACTTCTGTTGTTCCCGGCAACGAAAATTTCTATATACGGTGATTACAACCGTAAATATCCCAATGAAGATCTTTTAACTCTAGATGGTAATGCCTTTATAAAAAAAGGAAATGAAATTGAAATTTATACTGATCATGCAACAATAACGGGAAATAATGGGGATTACCATACGGTTGATGCAAGTGGAAATACATTCGTTGTTTTTGAAAGTGGTTCTGCTACATCAAATTATTTGAATTATGATTTAGACACATCGAAGGGAACTCTGAATCATGTAAGCAAAGTCCTATTGAATAAAAATGGAAATAATATAAAAATGAGTAATATAAGTACGCTAGATATAGATTCCAACGACAAAATATATATTGGTACCAGATCACAGGATCAACAGGTATATATTGAATACAAAGATGATTTAAATATTAATTCCGATTATTTTGAATATTATGAAAACGAGCAAAAACTCTATTTGAAAGGTAATATATATCTGAATGATTTAAAGAACAACAGGATTATTATGGGGGACGAATTGAATTACTTTTTAGACGATGACAGTTTTAACGGAAAGCAGATAACCGTACAAATTAACCTATAAAGGAGGTAAATTAGATGATTGATTTAAAGATTCTTAGAACTGATCCCGATTCAGTCAAAGAAGCGTTGAAAAAGAGAAACATGGATCTAACCATTTTTAATTATTTAATCACTCTGGAACAAAAAAGAAGAGAGGCTATAAATAACTCCGAATCCAAAAAGGCTGAAAGAAACTCTATTTCGTCTCAAATTGCCGCAGCCAGAAAGAATAAAGAAAATGGAAAAGCCCTTGAACTCCAAAAAAAGGCTAAAGAAATATCGAATGAAGTAAAAATTCTTGACGAAGAGACGAAAAAAATCAATGAAGATCTTATGTCAAAACTTCTTTATATACCTAATTTTCCTTCTGAAAATTCCCCCGTTGGAATAGATGAAAATGATAACAAAGTGGTAAAAAAATGGGGCGAACCCAGGAATTTTGATTTTGAACCCCTGGCGCATTGGGATCTTGGGCTGAATATCGACAGTATGGATTTCGAAAGGGCATCAAAATTAAGTGGTTCGAGATTCACAATTCTGAAAAAACAACTGGCAAAATTGGAAAGAGTCTTAGTCAATTTTATGCTTAAAGTACACACCGAAGAGAATGATTATATTGAATTTGCACTTCCATATATGGTAAAAAGAGATATTATGACAGCCTGTGGTCAGCTCCCAAAATTCGAGGACGAAGCATACAAAACTACGGACGATATGTTTTTAATCCCAACGGCTGAAGTTCCGCTCGTTTCGTTGCACAAGAATGAAATCATTGAATTTAATGATCTTCCGTTAAAATACACCGGCTATACTCCATGTTTCAGAAGAGAAGCGGGAAGTTATGGAAAGGATGTAAAAGGAATGATAAGGGTTCATCAATTTGATAAGGTTGAATTAGTCTGGATTACAAAACCTGAAAATTCCGACAAAGCTCTTGAAGAATTGACCTTAAATGCGGAATCTATCCTTCAAAAACTGAACTTACCTTATAGGGTAGTTAACCTGTGTACGGGAGATTTAGGGTTCAATGCAGCACAGACGTACGATATTGAGGTTTGGTTGCCTTCTCAGGACAAATACAGAGAAATTTCCTCGTGTAGTAATGTAAAGGATTTTCAGGGAAGAAGAGAAAATATAAGATTCAGGGATAAAGATAACGAATTAAAGTTTGTTCATACACTCAATGGCTCAGGTCTTGCGGTGGGCAGAACTCTCATTGCTATAATGGAAAACTATCAGACAGAGGATGGAAAAATAAAAGTCCCGGAAATATTACAGAATGAAATGGGAGTTGAATACATAGGATAATGGCTAATGCCTGCAAAATAGATAAAATCCAGGAGGACAAAGTTTTCCTGGATTTTTTTGAAACAAATCATTTAAAAATATCAAGAAAAAAAAAGGGCGATATTATATTAGGGCTCGATGGACATGGAAATATTTATAAATTTAAATTACTGGAACTGAATCCGAAATTTTCAATAGGAAATATTCTTGAAAAGAGAAAATACAAAAAGCCGGAACCGTTCATAAATTTATACATTTCTTCAATTAAATGGAAAAGAATGAAATATGCAATAGAAAAGGCCACAGAAATATCAACAACTTCAATTCATATCATCAGAAGTGAATTTTCCAATATTAAATACGATAGCCAAAAAATTGAAAAATTCCAAAGCACCGTAATTGAAGCTTCAAAACAATCTTTAAATCCTTTTTTCCCCGATGTTATATTTCATGAAAATTATCCAAAATTAAACAATGAAGATTTAAATATAATATGTGATCCCGAAGGAGTCAAGTTAAAAAGTATTGAAGATAAAATATTCAAAAGCAATTCAATAAATGTTTTCATTGGCCCGGAGGGTGGTTTCTCAGATAAGGATATTTCATTTTTAAACAACTCAAACAAAGTTAATATCGCGGGAAATATTTTAAGAAGCGAAACAGCTTCACTATATTTAATATCTATTTTGAATTATTTGACTGATAGAAGTTAAAACAGAAATAGAATTATTTATTATATTTGCGGATAGTCCCCATATTACAGTATTTCCGATCCTATATTTGATCGTTGTTCTTCCGTCTTTCATGGTTATTGTATCTTTTTTGATTCTGAGTAAAATTTCTACAGAAAAAAAATATATTTCCTCAACTTCTTCGCTGCTCAAACGAAATGATGTTGAATTTATGCAACCAATATAAGGAACAACCTCAATCTTATTTAGAGTAAATTGATTATCGAGTTTAGAAATAAGAGTGAAATCTTTCCTGCCTATTCCTATTTCCTCCCTCATTTCTCTCAATGCCCCTTCAAAAACAGTTTCTCCTTTTTCAACAAATCCACCGGGGAATCCCATTTGACCGGGATGATTTTGCAGATATCTCGACCTTCTTATCATACATAAATGGGGTTTATGAGAAATATTTACAATTGGTACTATTACCGAGGCAATCACTTTAATTCATTTCCTTTAACTCGTTCATAAGTCGCTCGGAAATAATAAATTTTTTATTCTGAATATTATCATCTTTGTTTATTTCCAAACATCTCACATTTTTAAATTTCTTCGATACTATCAAAACCCTTGTTGAGAGTGATGCTGCTTCAAAAGGATCGTGAGTAACCATTACAAACGTCCTTTTCTTCTTTTTCCATAGATTTGAAATAACCGATATAATTTTTTCCCTGGTTAAAACATCAAGAGATCCGAAAGGTTCATCCAGGAGAAGCATATCAAATTTATATAAAATGGCTCTCGCTATACTGACTCTTTTTATCATTCCACCACTTAATTCGCCAGGATACTTGCTAATATGTTCAATCAATCCAACTTCTTCCAAAACAGTTTTTATGGATTCTTTATCATCATTAATCAATCTCAAATTACCATAAACGGTTTTCCATGGAATCAATCTGTCATCTTGAAATATATATCCTATTCTACTCAAGTTACCTTTTTCAATGTGCCCTCCATAGGGTTTTAATAACCCTGAAATCAGTTTCAACAAGGTCGTTTTCCCACACCCCGAACTTCCTAAGATTGAAATGAATTCAAAATCCTTTATTTCTAAAGAAAAATCTTCTATAATAAATTTTTTATTGAATTTGAAAGATAAATTCTTAATGCTGACCATTTTTCCTCCATACTTTACTTGAAAATTGATCAAATATTTTTTCTGACAAAATTCCAAGAATAATCAAAAGAATTGTCCATGCAAATACATCTACGGTTTCAATCATATACTTAGCATCATAAATTTCCCTTCCGATACCTGTAGAACCCACCATGAATTCTGCAACTGCTACGGATTTCCACATTACGCCAATTCCTATTCTCAATGATGAGATAATAAAGGGTATAGAAGAAGATAAATAAATATCAATTATAATTTGCTTTTTGGAAAAATTGTAAATTTTAGCCATTTCTACAAGTTTAACATCAACACTCTGCACTCCCTGTGCAATACTGATCGTTAAAATTGGAAAAAGAGTTAAAAACACTATATAAACGGGGGAACTGAAGCCTATTCCCCACCATAGAATGGCCAGTGCCAACCAGGAAACGATAGGAATAGCCTGAAAAAACATAACTATAGGTTTAAACAATTGAAAGATGAAATTATTAACACCCATTAAAAAACCAAGAAACAGAGAGCAAACAACAGCTAAACACATTCCTAAAAGAGCCTGCAGGGATGTAATTAAAAGCGGATAGTAGACATCTCCTTCAACAAAAAAAAGCTCGAGCCTTTTGAATGTTTCAAAAGGCCCTGGTAATATTATGCTGTTACTTATACTTATATATAATATTTGCCAAAATGCAATCAACAATCCTATCGAAAGGAGAAAAATAAAAAGATTATTTTTTATAGAACAGGTTTTCATAGTTTAAATTGCCCACCGATTCAGGATATACATTTTTTAATTGATCAAAGAAAAAAATTACTTCCTCATTTATTTCCGGCACTTCTTTATATAAAAAATCAGTTCCCTGAACTGCCTCCAGCAATACAGGTACAGGGAAATTATTCATTTTTTCCGAAACGAAAGATACCGTGTTATCAAGATCATTCAGTGATTCTTCTAAAGAATTTTTATAAAATGATAATATCTCAGAAATTTGTTCATCATTTAAATTGCCTGATACAAATATCCCGGATGTGGGAATATTATAGTCATTATCCCAATAATTATTCCATACCTCTTTTAAAGATATCACTTTTTTTGCACCAGGAACTTTTTTCAACGCCAGAGAAGCAAATGGTTCAGGAACTAAAATGATATCTGCTTTATCGGCAGCGAGAAGCTGTACAGACTCTGGACCACTTACATATTGAATATTAAAATCTTTTCCGGACTCCAGACCAATTATAGCCATGGCCCCTTTTAAAATAACATCACCGGTTTGTCCAGCACCGGATAAAGTATAAATATCTTTTCCCTTAAAATCAGATAAATCAGTTATAGAATCATCTTTAGTGACAAAATAAAACCCATTCCACATAGAAACAGCCGCAAGTTTTATGTTATAACCCGATTCATTTAATTTCTCTCCTGTGCTTACCGGCAAAAGAATAGCGTCGAGATCACCCTTTCCAATTTCTGCAATTACCTGATCAAGAGAATTCCAATAAGAAACTTCTACCTGATCATTGAATTCCGAAAGATAATAAACGGGTACTAAAGTTGGACCTAGAGGATTCATAAAAGAATAAACTCCGAAAATTGAAATAGTTAAAAGAACAACACTAATTGATAAAATTATCTTTTTCACAAATAATAACCTCCATTATTGTTATTTATACTAAAACTAAAATACAATATTTTCTTAATTGTATTGTTTCGTTGAGTTTAATTTTAGTTGTTTGACAAATTTTTTTTTTGTTATAAACTATAAGTGTTATATATAGACTAACCTGAGAATTTTATGATATAATAATGAAAAATAGGTATTAACTAATGAGAATACTAAATAGCTTTATATAGAACAATTTTAGTTAGTACATAAGGGGGGTAAGATTGTGAACAAAAAAGAACTTATTTCTGCTGTAGCTGATAAGGTAGGAGTAACAAAGAAGGATGTAAGTACTTTATTGGATGCGTTTTTGGATACTATTGAGGATGAATTATCTAAGGGTGGATTGGTAAGATTGGTTGGATTTGGAACATTTACCGTTTCTCTTAGAAAACCAAGAAGAGGTGTCAATCCCAGAACTAAGGAACCTATAACAATTCCTGGAGGAAAGGTACCAAAATTCATTCCTGGAAAAGATTTGAAAGAAAAAGTCAAGTAAGAATCATTAAATTAAAAGCGGCGGTTCTTACCGTCGCTTTTGTTTTGAGGTAAACATAATGTCAAAAAAGTTAACTATATTAATAATGATATTAATAGCGTTGTGTGTATTTATGATTTATTTTTTTTGGGAATCATATAATTCTTTTCAAAAGGAGCTTGTATTATTAAGAAATCAAATAGATAGAAGTGAAGATACTTCTAAAATAAACGAAATGTACGATCAAATTTCAAATTTCATTTCAAAAAATAATGAGAAAGATGAAATAAACCCAACTTCTGGAAAGGGTGTAAGAATAAGAATAGATTCAGGCTACGTCGGAAGCAAAGTTTTACACGATACGGATATTCTGAGTTTATTGAATGAATTATATCTTCTGGATATCACAGAAATAGAAGTAAACAATATAAAAATCATTCCTTATTCGACAGTCAGATGTGTTGGACCAACAATATCAATTAATGATCATCCAACACAAATTTCCCCTGTTATCATAGAAGTTATAGGGGACCCTGATTACATAATTTCCGGATTATCTTTGCTTAAAGAGTCCTTTAAAGAAAGAGGAATTGATGTTTCTATGCTGGCCCTTGATTATATTCAAATCGGCGATGAAGGGAGTTGATATTACGAAGTTCTTTTTATCTGTGCTTTTAATAGCACTATTTTTAATGAGCGGTTGTACCATGGTTACCAATGAAGATTTCAATCAACGGATGGATAGTCTCGAATCAAAAATTGATAGTCTGTGTCAATATCAAGCGGAAATAGATAATTTATCGAAAAAAATCTCTGACATTTCATTTAAGATTAATTCTCTCTCAAATGCAAATACAACTTCTCTGGACAGCTCAAATATTTTATTTGAATTATATGAAATAAAACAGAAAATGAACACTATGAGTAAAGAATTAACGGGTGAAATTTCGGTAGAGGTTAATCTCGAAGATTTGGAAGAAAAAATAGATAGTTTAATGACAAAACAGAATCAGATATTATTAGTTTTATCCGGTGCTTCGTCCGTTGATCAAATATACATTCCTGAAACCGTCGATAACAGTTTAGATCTTCTTTCACTCGAACAAAAAATTGACTACATCATAAAGGGGCAGACTGAAATTGAAGATAAATTAAATTACATCGACTCTTTGACAAATCAACTCAAATTCATAAATTCTTTTTTCGAAAATGCAAACAATTCAAAAGATTATGACACACTTTTCAGTGATCTGGGTGAAATCAAAACTTTGCTAAATGAAACTAAAAATAACGAAGAGCAAATAAACGAAATTAATCAAAAACTTGATAGTATTATGAATGGAACAGTTCACCAATATTTCATGGAAGAAGAATTATCGAATATAAAGGATAATTTTCTAGAAGCAGGACTGGTCAGTCGGGAAGAAATAAACGAGATTTATTCAAAAATTCAGAATCTTCAAAACTTACTTTTATCTATTTCCGACGATCCGGCAAAACAAATTGAATCGGAGTTCGGATCTGATATCGTAACAATGGACATATTTTTGGCTGAAATATCTAATTTAAAAAGTACTATTGGTGAAAAAGCTTATAAATCCTTGGATTTGAATAGCAATCTGGTTTATAAAGTACAATCCGGCGATAGCTTATGGAGTATTGCAGAAAAATTTAACACGACAGTTGATAAAATTAAATCGGCAAATACCCAATTGACTTCCAATAACATTTTTAGAGGAGATCAAATAACAATACCGGTATCTGTAAACAGTTTATTATCTTCTAATAAAATTCAATCTCATTTAGGAATATCTGAGGACTTCAACAGCCTTATAAATTCCATAGAATCGACATTTGGAAGTTATGATAAGGGCTATGCAAATCCTGGAATTGATATTTCAGTAGATGATAATACGATAATTAAGTCACTTTTACCCGGGATGGTAATTCTTTCAGAATATTTGAACGATGATTATGGGGAAACGATAATAATTGAAACAAACAATGAGCTCAGAATAGTATACAGCAAACTGAAAACGCGCTTTTTAAAGGATGGCGATTATGTTAGTTCCGGTGATCAAATAGGAATAACCGAAGAGGGCAAATCGAATTTACATTTTGAAATATGGAAAAATGAAACACCGGTAAATCCCGCGGATGTTTTATTCGAGAATCTTGGCTATTATGATGCCACTATGTACACTGAGTGGGATGATGGAAAAAATCCAACTTCTCCTTCATTTAAAATGGGAGCCAGTGGAAATTATGTCAAAGGATACAGGACGATCTCGGCTGATCCGGATTATCTTCCAATAGGTTCTATAATATACGTTCCTTTTTTCGCTAACTCCCCGAATAACGGCTTTTTTGTCGTGGAAGACACCGGAAGCGCGGTGATAGGAAAAAGAATTGATATATATACCCACGATTTTGATATCGCAAAAAATTTCAAAGAGGAGTTAATAGTCTATTTAGTGAATAAACCATGAGCAAAATTTTTCTGCTGTTATTTATATCATTTTTGATACTGACCTGTTCATTATTTTCAATGCAAATTGTTGAAAAGTTTCCTGTTGGCCTCATGCCTACAAAAATGGAAAAAATTGAAAATTCCTCAGGAATATTTTATGTTATTCTTATCAAGGGGGATTCTCAATTGATGGTTTTGAATGAAAGCTATAAACCGGTTATCTTTATAGATGAAATTTCAAACGATGGAGTAAACGACTTTATATATAAAAATGGTAAAATATATTGTTTTGGTTTTTTCAGTGGTCGTTTAATAATTATTGATGCCTCTTCCTATCCGTCAAGCTGGACTGTAACAGATAAAATATCTACAGGATCAAAGTTGCTTACAGGCGTAGTTTGTGATAAAAAATTGGCCGTATTGACATATGACAAAAAATTCTTACTGATCGATACTTCATCAAAAAGGATAACAAAAACTATTAACTTACCCGTTGAGGCCCTAACAATAGTTACCGACGGAAAATATTTTTATATATCACTTTATTATAATTACGAAATAAAAACCGAGAAAATGATGTGTGATTATGGGGTTTTAATTTATGATACTGATGGTAAACTCGTGAAAAATCTCGAAGCGGGGAAAAGGCCTTCTTATATGATTATCGACAACGAATATTTAATTGTGGTCTCATATTTAAGTCAGGAAATAAAAATCTTCTCTACAAAAAATTTTTCATTAATACATAATTTCAAAATCGGAGAATATCCAAATTTCCCCTTTATCGATAATTATGATAATCTTTATCTCCCTTCGACAGGCAATGCTGCTGTTCATATGATAAACCTGAACGATTTTTCTTTTTCAAATATTTATGTTAACGGCAGGGGACCCATAAAGGTCCTGAGAAAGGACAAATATATTTATATATTAAATATAATTTCTGGCACCCTCGAGAAAAGAAATTTAATAAACGGCGATACCGAAGAACTTGATATCGATGGATATGGAATCGACATGATTATGGAAAATGAATATATTCTGGTTCTCCTCCAGGAAGATTGGACCACACTTTATGGAAGCGGTGCACTACAAATTATAAGTTTAGATTAATGAAAAAACAATTATTAATACCACCACAATCCCTATCAGAATACTTATTAAAAGTTTTTTATTCCGGTTAAAAAAATTGCTGTTATTGGATTTATTCTCTTCTTTATCTTTATCCTTGTAATAATCTCTATCATAGATACTCATAATATCACCTCAAAGCATTATATTACCTTTTCGAGATTGATTTTATCCTCTTCCCTCAACAAAAAATCTTTCCAAAATCTTCTGACGACCAAAATTATTGGAACCGCAAAAAGAACACCGAATACACCTAAAAAATCTCCAAAAGCAAGAATTGAAATTAATATTATAAACCAATTCAATTTCACCTGTTTTGACATAATTTTCGGCGATAAAAACCAGATCTCCAATTGATTAGCTATCAATAAAACAATAATTGCAAAAATTATTCCCCACCATCCATGTCTTATATAAGATAACAAAACCATTGGAACAGCCGTGATCACAACTCCTAAATAGGGAATAAAATTTGTCACACCTGCCAGTAAACCTAAAAACAGAGCCTCGTTTAGTCCTATCAATCCCGCTCCTATACCCACCATCACACCAATAAATATAGCTATCATTATTTGACCTCCAATAAAAGATTCGAGATCATTTTTCAAAGAATGTAAAAACAGATAGGTCTTTTTTTGATCACAGCCGGGAAATACCATCCAGATATATTTTTTGAGCGAATCGGTCTTTTGTGCAATATAAGATGCTGCTATGACGATTATAACCGCTGAAGTGACCCATTTTGTTATATTGGAACTCAAAATGCTGACGAAATTAATGAGAAAATTTGAAAGATTCTCCTTCAAAAAATTCAATATTGAATTTATAGAATCCGATAATAATTTTGAATCCAACTCAACTTTTCTATCTTCTGAAAAAAATTTCAATATTTCTGTCTGAATCGTTTGAACACTGTTGATAATTATTGGAATCGCCAGAGCTATCAATAAAACCAAAACTCCCCAGATAATCAGAGCAAATATAACTCTTATCTTAGTTTTCTGCTTGTCTGTTTTCTCTTTAAAAAATATTTTAATGGGATAATTAATAATCATCGAAACCATTACGGCAAAAACTAAAGAAAAAGCTACCGAAGGGAAAATAAACAGAAACAAAAAAAATATAAAAAAATATCCAATTATCCAAAGCTTAGTTTTATTAATACTCGTCAAAATAATCCTCCTATATTTACAAAATTATATCACAAAGAAAAAGGCCGGTTTAGTTTAAAACGGCCCTTTTATAGTAAAACAAGATTATAAATATATATGGGTACCGGCCTTGCCCTCAATGGAAGCTTTCACCTTATCAAGTGATGTTATTATGGCACTTTTTCCTGTTTCTTCTACAAATTTTTTCGCCGATTCTATCTTTGGATACATACTTCCTCTGGCAAAATGCCCTTCTTTCATCAACTCAGTGATCTCCTCAACACTTACATTTTCAATTTTCCTTTGATTTTCCTTACCAAAATTCAAATAAGCATAATCAACCGCAGTAAGCACAATAAAAAGAGTGGCATCGATTAATTCAGCGATCAGTGCAGAAGCTCTGTCTTTATCGATAACGGCTTCAACACCTTCCAGTTCATTGTTGATATTTCTTATCACAGGAATTCCCCCGCCTCCGCCTACGATGCATACAAAATCAGAACATACCAGATTTTTAATGGCTTCAAGCTCCACAACTTCCAGTGGATTGGGTGAAGGAACGACCCTCCTCCATCCTCTCCCGGAATCTTCTTTAAAAACCCATTTCTTTTTATCCTGGATCTCTCTCGCTTCTTTCTCTTCATAGAAGGGGCCAACCGGCTTTCTGGGATTTAAGAATGCCTCATCATATTTATCAACAACGATTTGAGTCAACAGACAACATATATTTTTTTTATAATTTCTTTTCTGCAATTCATTTTTCAAAGATTGCGAAATCAAATAGCCTATGGAGCCCTGAGTCATTGCATCGTTTATATCTATTGGAAATGGCGGGACCTCGTCTTTGGAAATATCCTGTTGAATCAAAAGATTCCCAACTTGTGGACCATTTCCGTGAGTTATTATAATTTGATGTCCCTCTTCTATTAAATCCGCTATGCACTTCGTCGTATGAAGCAGATTTTTCTTCATCATTTCGGCAGAAGGTTCCTGTCCAGGTTGATTTAAAGCATTTCCTCCTATAGCCACAACTATTCTTTCCATAAAATATCCCTTCTATACAAGAGTGGCAATCATGATTGCTTTTATAGTGTGCTTTCTATTCTCCGCTTCATCAAAAACGTATGATCTCGGCCCCTCTATGATTTCCCTCGTTACTTCCTGTCCTTTCACTGCAGGCAAACAGTGAAGGAAAATTGTATCGTTTCTCTTTGTTTTGCTCATTAGTTCTTTATTAACCTGATATGGCTGAAGCAGATCGAGTCTTTCTTTCTTCTGTACCTGCTCTCCCATTGATACCCATACATCGGTATAAATTGCATCGGCACCTTTAACCGCTTCACCAATGTCATCTGTAATTTCTATTTTTGCGCCGGTCCGATATTCCTCTACAATATCATGACATTTTTTTATCAGTTCATTTTTTGGCCAAAGTTTTTCAGGTCCACATGCTACAAAATGTAACCCCATTTTTGCGGAACCTATCAACAAAGAATTTGCAACATTATTTCTCGCATCACCCATAAACACCAATTTTTTCCCGGTTAACGATCCGAATACTTCTTCGATCGTCATAAAGTCCGCGAGTATTTGAGTAGGGTGATAATTATCGGTCAATCCGTTATAAACAGGTATTCCGGACCACTTTGCTAAACCGTTTACGGTTTCATCTTTAAACCCTCTGAATGCTATCGCATCAAACATTCTTCCCAAAACCCTGGCAGTATCCTCCAAGTCTTCTTTTACTCCCAGATGAATATCATCACTCGATAAAAAAACAGGGTACCCTCCCTCTTCGCCAAAAGCCGTTTCAAAGGATGTTCTTGTTCTCGTTGATCTTTTCTCAAAAACAATTGCCAAACTCAATCCTTCAAATCTTTTTGTCTTTGTTCTCGCTCTTTTTTCATTCTTTACCTGCTTAGCGATATCCAGTAAATATCTAATTTCATTTGGAGTGAAATCCAACAAGGTTAAAAAAGATTTTCCCTTTAAATTAAAACCCATTTACATTCCTCCTAAAAAAAATATTTAAATATATAGTATTATTATATGTGAAAAAAGGCAAATATTTTTATTTCTTATTATAAGTGCACAGGCAACGTTATTACCAAGATAATACAGTATACATGTTTATTCTTGACTATATTTTAAAATTTCCGGAGGAAACGAATGATAAAAAATTGGATAAGAGAAAAGTTAATCAAAACTCTAGATAAAATGGGAATAGAAGAGATACCTGATTTTAAAATTGAAATCCCTCTGAACAATTTTGGGGATTACTCTTCAAATATAGCATTTTTACTTTCAAAGAAATTGAAACAAAACCCAAGAAATATCGCGTTGGATATTTCAAAACATCTGGATGATAAAGACTATTTTAATAAAATAGAAGTTGCCGGACCTGGTTTTTTAAACTTCTTTTTAAATGAAAAGGTTTACTCTGAATTTTTGTTTTTTGAATATGAAAATCCTCAGTATTGGAAAAAAGCCAGTAATATAAGAGTATTATTTGAATTTGCCAGCGTGAACCCAACCGGTCCAATAACAATCGGGCATGGCAGACAAGCCGTTTATGGAGATGTTCTCTGTAACATTTTTCAAACCCGTGGCCACTCAGTTGAAAGAGAAATTTATCTGAACAATGCAGGCAGGCAAATCCGTCTTTTGGGACGCTCATTGTGGGTTAGATATAATAATCTTTTTAAAAACAATTATGATATACCCGAAGGTGGTTACAAAGGGGAATATCTTATTCAAACGGCGGAAAAACTTAAAGATGAAATAAAAGATAAATTTGTTGATAAATGGGATTCTTCGATAGCTGATTTTTTTAATCAATATGCTTTTGAAGCCATGTTTGAAGGAATGAAGGAAACTTTCGACAATTTATCTATAAAATTTAATAACATCTTCAAGGAGAAATCTCTCGTAGATGATGGTTCGGTTGATAAAGTTCTAAAAGAATTAAAAGAAAAAAACCTCACGTACGAATCAGAAGGTGCATTATGGTTCAAAGTATCCAAATTTAAAGACGAAAAGGATAAAGTCTTGATCAGATCCGACGGCTATTACACTTATTATTTGACAGATATCGCTTATCATATAAATAAATACAACAGAAACTATGAAAAGGCATACGACATATTCGGGGCCGACCATGTGGGACATCTCGATAGAATGTATGCTGCCTTAGATGCTTTTGATATTCCTGAATCATTTTTAATTTTTATTCTACATCAATATGTAAATTTGAAAAAGAACGGTGAAATAATAAAAATGTCCACAAGAGCGGGAAATTTCGAAACACTTGATGATCTCGTAACTGCGGTTGGGAAGGATGCAACAAGATACTTTTTTGCCAGATTTGATCCCGATACCCAGATGTTATTCGACATAGATTTAGCAAAACAAAAAACAAATGAAAATCCTGTTTTCTATGTTCAATATGCACATGCAAGGATTTCAAATATTTTTAAAAACGCTGCCGAAAAAAATATTTTATTTGACGAAATACCCGTAATAAAAAATTTAAGTTCAGAAGAAGAGAAAAATTTAATAAAAGAAATTGATCGATTTGAAGAAATTTTAGATTCAATTTTGATAGATTATAAAATAAACAAACTGACAAATTACCTGGAGAGTCTGGCCTCTTTCTTTCACAGTTTCTACAGTAAACACATTATTGTAGACGAAAATGATATCAAGACAACAAAAGAAAGACTTGCGCTGTGCAAAGCGGTACAAAATACACTTAAAGGAGGATTATCTCTTTTAGGAGTGTCTGCTCCGGAGAATATGTAAAAAAAAACCGAACAAATTATTTTTTTAATATAAAAAATTTATAATTGAAAATATTGTTTTATAAAAAAACAATCCTATTCAATATCCTCAAACTGTACATTCATCACGGGATAATTCTTCCAGTCTTTAAAATCAAAATGCCACCATTCATATTCATATTGTGTGAATTCTGATTTTTCCATCACATTTTTCAGTAAATTTCTATAATATCTTGAACTGTCTGAAAGAGCCGGGTAATTTGAGTAAGCCCTTTCCGAAAATTCATCATAATCACTCCCCATGTCGACAACTTCTCCACTTTTCAAAAAATACAAACCTAAATCTACCGCTCCACCTCTATTATGTTTTGAACCGTAATCCGGATTGGCAACAAACCTTTTGAAAATTTCCGGCGTGGCATCGTAAAACATCTTTGTAACTGTCCAAGGCCTATAAGCATCATATACAATAATTCCAACCCCAAACTTCTTCAGTTCATTAACAGCACTCAACAAATTTGATGCTGCATCGTTCTGAAGATATGCCAGATTATCTGAATATAAGGGTATTCCCATAAAATTATCGGATGTAGAATACTTTATATCAATTTTTATTGAATCATCTAAACCCGCAAGATTCACTAAATCAAAATTATAATCCTCGTTAAAAGGGAACTGCGCCTCAGATGCCATTCTTTTCAATTCTTTTTCGCCGTAAAGCGAGTCAATTTTAAAAGTATCCCCGAATTCCGGTCCATAAAAAACTCTTTTGTATTTTTCATTATCCATCACCAAAGACTCTCCATAACCTAACTGTTCTCTTTCGATCCTAATTGTACTCTGATTGAAAGAAAAATAGTAAAATGATTCTGAAACTTTGTTTAAAATATATTCCTTAAAAACTTTTCCTTCAAAAAATATTCCGCCTTCATTAGATACCAATAATATCGTGAGTTCTTCATCTCTTTCACTCAAATAAACCATTTTGCCTGAATCACTCTCATATTTTCCGATTAGCTTTACAATTTCATTGTATTCATCTTCTCCATATTGAGAACCATATGGAAATTTACAAACATCATAACCAAAGGTATTTACAAATATCATTAAAACAAATAAACCAAAAAATATCTTTTTCATAAGATCACCGCCCACTGTATTTTATAATATTTTTAGCTTATATACCAATCTATTTTGTTATTACAAGCAAACATTTATTTTTAAGTTTTATAAATATAACAATAAAATTTAAAAATTTCTGATATAATATCTTTTAGAAACCGCTAAAAGAAGTTTTTTTATAAAGATCATATTCATTTAATATATTGTAATTACATTTAAAGGAGATGTTTTTTATGAAAACTGTTTTAGGATTGGATAGGATAAGCGAATTTTCAGAGTCATTGAAAAATTTAAATATAGGTTTGATTACAAATTATTCCGGAGTGGATTCAGAATTAAATGAAAATATAGATATTTTTCTAAATGAAAATTTAAAAATAAAAAAAATTTTTGCTCCGGAGCATGGTATTTTTGGAATAGCTGATGGTGAAGCTTTTGAAGATTCGATGCATCCTTTCTATAATATTCCGGTTATATCATTGTATGGCGAAAAAAGAAAACCTTCAAAAGAAGATTTAGACGATATAGATATTCTCATATTTGATATTCAAGATGTTGGATTAAGATATTACACATATCTTTATACACTGGCTTATTCACTGATTTCTGCTTCAGAAAACAATATAAAACTCATTGTACTGGACAGGCCGAACCCTCTGGGCGAAGAAGTAATTTTGGGAAATAGAATTCCAAAAGAATTTTCTTCATTTGTAGGTGACTATGAACTTCCTATAAGATATGGCCTTTCAATAGGGGAATTTGGAAAATATTTTATAAAGTATAAAAATGTCGATGTGGATTATGAAGTTATAGAAATGAAAAATTATAAAACCGATACATATTTTGAGGATACGGGTTTGTTCTGGAATGTTCCATCACCTGCCATTCCATCTTTCGATGCAAATATATGTTATTCAGGCGGGTGTTTTTTTGAAGCTACTAATATTTCAGAAGGAAGGGGAACTCCAAAACCTTTTCAATATTACGGTGCCCCGTGGATAAATATGGAAAAATTATATAAAAAATTGACAAAAGAAAATATCATAGATTTCTCATTCAGAAAAAGGGCCTTCATGCCATTTTATTCAAAATACACGAATCAAGTGTGTTTCGGTATAGAATTCATTCCAAATCATAAAAAAGCAGATTTCATCCCAGTATCTTTAAAACTTCTGAAAAACATTTATGATATCCATCAGGATAAGTTCAAATTTATCAAATACGCCGATGTTGAAAGACTTGATTATCTGGTGGGTGATTCCGATGTAATAAAATTCTTAAAAAACAAAATAAATTTAGAAGAATTACTTTACAATTGGAATATTCAGGCAGGAAATTTCAGAGAATATGTATCAGAAATAAGAATTTATAAATAAAATTTTTTAAATCAATCTTTAAAAACAAGGAGGGGTATTTATGAAGAAATTGTTTTTTTTAATTGTTTTAGTTCTTATCAGTTCTTTGATTCTTGCAGGAACTGTTGAAATTTGGAGTTGGAGAGCTCAGGATGAAGATGTATGGAAAGAAGTAGAGGCAAAATTACAGGCCGAAGGAAAAGATATCAAAATCGACTTCAGGGGATTTTTAGCTACAGAATACGATTCAAAAATGCTTTTAGCTTTGCAGGGTGGAGAAGGTCCTGATATTGCCTACACAAGAAGATTACCTGGGGGCAGAACGCAGGCTTTGATTGAATCCGGTTTGATAAAATCATTAGCAGCCGATGTAGATTTTTCCAACTTTACTGAGAGTGTTTTGAAAAGTATCACTTTTCAAGGTGAAGAGTACGGTGTTCCTTTTGCAGTACAGGTAGTGGGTATTTTCTATAATAAAGATATGTTCGACGAATTTGGTTTCGAAGAACCTGAAACCTGGGGAGAATTATTAGAAATTGCCGATGGATTCAAACAAGCAGGAATTGATCCTTTCTTCGCACCGGTAAAGGATGCGTGGGCAATTGTTATGCAACATGCCTCCGCAGGAGTAAGTATTTTACAGCCTGAATGGATTGAGAAACTTGCAAAAGGCGAAACAAATTTCTTAGATCCTGAATGGATAAATATGAATCAATACATGTACGATCTAAAGCAATATTTTCAAAAAGGATTCTCCGGTAACAGTACGAGTGACTTGGAATCTGCATTCGCTTTCGGAGTATCTCCAATGGTATTCTATGGAATTTGGGGCGTTCAAATGTGGCAGGAACTCAACCCTGATATAAACGTGGGTTATTTTATGGTTCCTCCGATTTCAAAAGAACAGGAACCTTATGCTTATGTTTACATGGATGGATCTCTGGGACTAACTTCCAGTTGTGATAATGCAGAAGACACGATGGAAGTGCTTAAATTTGCTGCTACACCCGAATTTGGAACAATCTTCTCAAATATAACATTAAACATACCTGGTGTTTCCGGAGCAGATATGCCTGATGTACCAATCTTACAAGAAGTAAATGAAGTAGCGGAAAATCATGCATCTCCTTGGGTTTACTGGGTAGGATCCGATTTTGTAACTGGAAAACCATCTCTGTATAGTGATATTCTTTCCCCGGGGTTGCAGGAACTCTATGCCGATAAAATTACTCCTGAGGAATTGGCTCAAAGATGTCAGGATGGTTTATCGCAATGGTACGGCCCATTAATGGACAAATAAAAATATTTTTCGTGTAGAGCATTTATTGCTCTACACATTTTATTAAAAAGCATGGAGATGAAAAATGAAAATTAAACTGAGATATGTATTGTTATTCACATTACCGGCATTAATTCTCTACACGCTATTTGTAATCTATCCCTTTATATACAGTTTTAATCTGAGTTTTTATTCCTGGCCAGGTGTTGGTGAAAAGACTTTTATTGGATTTGAAAATTTTAACAACATTCTCTTTGGAACATTTTCCGGAGAATTTTGGAATACCATAGGTCATAATATTTATTTCTTTATTATGAACTGTATTTTTGAGTTGGGATTAGGATTTATAATCGCTGTTATTCTTACCTCAAAAATATGGGGCGAAAGATTTTTCAGAACTATGGTATATCTCCCAAATGTAATATCCATGGTTTTAGTTGGGTTTATATGGACGATGATGTTGAATCCTCAATGGGGATTGATAAACGAAGTTTTAAAATTCATTGGTCTGGATTCCTTGACCCACGCTTGGTTGGGAGAATCATCTACTGCCCTCACAACGGTTGTAATGGTAAATGTATGGAGAAATATCGGATTCTATGTCCTTGTATTTGTAGCAGCAATCATAGGTATTCCTAAAGATCTCTTCGATGCTGCTTACATAGATGGTGCTTCTAATTGGAAGGTTGTAAGAAAAATCGTTTTTCCGCTGACCCTTTCTTCTTTCAAAACGTTATTGATCTTATTATTCATCTGGTCATTCAATATATTCGACATTGTTTATTCTTTAGAAGGAGTTCAAGCGGGGCCATACAGATCAACCGATGTTTTAGGGACTTTTTTTTATAGAACGGCCTTCGGAGGTCTTGGAAGCTCTGCACAAGATTATGGATTAGGCGCTTCGGTAGTAGTTTTAATTTTTATAATAGTAATTCCATTATCGATGTTTTATGCTTATCTGATGGATAAAAAAAGCAGGTCGACAAGATGATTAGAACAAAACTTTCAACCAGAATAATATTATTGATAATCTTATGTATTTATTTCGTTATAATTATTATTCCTTTTTTGATGATGTTTTTAAACAGTTTCAAATCTATGCGGGATATTTTTTTACATCCCTTCAGTCTCCCGAGCACCTGGAGTTTTTCTAATTATATTAATGCTTGGGAAAAAGCTAATTTGGGAGCTGCCTATCTCAACAGTATAATCATTACAATCTCTTCGATCGCCGGGATTTTATTGGTATCTTCGATGTTAGCTTATGTTCTATCCAGATATAACTTCAAATTCCGAAGATTCATCTATATTTATATAATCCTCGGGCTTGCTCTTCCGGCCAGATTGGCTATAATACCTATTTATGTGCTTCTGGGTAATCTGAATCTCACAGACACCAGAATAGGATTAATAATAGTGTATATAGCGACAGGTATTTCTTTTGCGACCTTTATGCTTAAGGGTTTCATGGATAGAGTTCCTTTAGCAATAGAAGAATCCGCGAGGATAGATGGTGCATCCCCTTTAAAAATATATTGGAAAATTGCTTTACCCCTTTGTAAACCTGGTCTTGTAGTTATTGGTCTGGTGAATTTTGTTAATGTTTTCAATGATTTCTTTTTTCCATTAATAATAATATCAAGCAGATCTAAGGAAACTGTTCCACTTGCGATTTCTATTTTCTTTGGTGAATTTTCCAACAGATGGGATCTGATTGCCGCGGCACTATCTTCAGCTGTTATACCCATTATGATAATATTCTTTATGTTTTCCAAATGGTTTATATCAGGAATCACCGAAGGTGCTATAAAATAAATGCTCTGCAATAAAACCGAATAATCTTTTTATAAAAGGTATTTAAAATACAATTTTAGATACCTTTTATTATATAATTAATCTTAAGGGGGGAAGATTTTATGAAAATAGATTACGATTTTGGAATCAGGAACAAAACGAAAAAACAAATGCTCATTTCTGCAATCATAGGAATTGCCATTGCGCTTTTAATATTTTTTTTCCCTGGAGGAGCTTTCATTATAACAGATGCGGCTCTTTGGGTGATAAAGATATTGATAATAGGAATAATTTTATATTTTACACTCATAAAAGGTATTCATCTTATAAAAGAAAATAACATAAATCAGGGAGTACTTTTCATAGTTTTAGGAGGAATATTGTGTCTTATAGTCGGCCTCATATCTCTCACCTTTTTGATTTATCTGATATCAATAATAGCATTATTACTGGGTTTGGTTTACTTTATTCTGAACATGAAAAAAAGCGGACTTGACGAAAAAATAATTCTTTCTATAATTATCATAGTCCTATCAATAATAGTAATAATATTCCCTCAGATTTTTATGATATATTTAGGAATATTCATATTGATGTGGGGTCTATATAATTTGTATAAATATTTTCAAAATTAATCATTTCCAGTGAATTTTTCCACCGTGGCATGTCCAGATTGCGATATTCCCTCACTATTGAACACTTTTTTAAAAGTCATTCCAATGATTTTAAAATCGAGTTTTAAGGACCAATTTCTAACGTACCAAACATCCAACTTAAATTTTTCCTGCCAGCCGATCGCATTTCTTCCGTTGACTTGTGCCCATCCCGTTATACCGGGTTTCATATTGTGTCTTTCTTTCTGTTCTTCATTGTACAAAGGCAAGTATTCAACCAACAACGGTCTGGGACCTACCAGGCTCATATCTCCCTTCAACACGTTAAACAATTCAGGTAATTCATCTATACTTGTTTTTCTCAAAAATGTACCGAACCTTGTCAGTCGTTTATCATCAGACAAAAATCTTCCCATTTCATCTTTCTCATTCGTCATCGATCTGAATTTGTACATATAAAATATTTTTTCATTTTTTCCCGGTCTCTTTTGGGAGAAAAAAACGGGTGTTCCAATTTTAATTCTCACTAAAATATAAACAACTACAAGGACCGGCGAAAGGATAACCAGTCCTAAAATGGATATGATTATATCCAAAATTCTTTTGAAAACCACTTATAAACCTACTCCCACTTGCGGAGCTATACTTTCGTAATTATCTATAAATATTTTCATCTGAGTTCTCTCATTCTCATTTCCCTTTTCACTTGTGTACTTTTCTTTCAATGAAGTGTAAACCGGTTTGAATATTTCAATAATTTTTTTAACATATTCAATTCTCTGGTCGCTTGGTAACTCCTTGTTAAAATTTATTGCATAGGACATCAATTCATTTGGCACATCTATAAGCAGAGAATTCATTCCAAAACTAGCTTTTGCTTTTTTCTCCGCAATATGTACCAATTTATCCTTCATTTCCTCTACGGAATAATAATCCAATGCACTTAAAACCGTGGCATATTCATAATATATATTTTCCCAATCATCATTTACCTGTCTCCCCGCCGGTAAAATCGTTATTGCAGTTTCATACCAATATTCAACCATCTCTGCTGCTTCCACGACTCTTGAATCCAATTCACCTACAAGTCCTTCAAAACTCTTAAATGAATCATTAAGTTGATCTTTATAATTAGATATGTAATTAATATATTTATTTAATTCATCATAAATGCTTTTATAAAGTTTCGCAACTATTCTCGGTGTCTGCCTCTCACTGAAAGTGATCATCGATGATTCATAATAGTCAGCGGCATCATACAGACATTGTATCTGAGCTAAATATTTTATGTTCAACACATTTGCATATTGAGAATCAAAGAGATCATTTTCATTTTCAGTCACAAAGTCTTTAAATGGAAGATCCCTCAAATCCCTTTCCGGAAGAGGAATGATATTCAAATTGCCCTCAAACTCATTAACGATTCTCGAAGATAAATGATCTTCTCCCTTCAAAACCTCTATCGCATAGTCATTACTACTCTTAATTTTTTCAAATCTTTCCTGTTTTGTTGCCATGCCGGCCAGATACCATAAGGGTTTTCCATATACAGGATATATCGAATTAGAATCGATGAATTTATTCAATGCATTCTCGTAATATTCCGAAGCCTTACCGTCAAGAGCATTTATCTGATTCAATACATTATTCAATTCGTTATATATTTTTGTTATCTCGCTCGTCCGCGCATTTTCAGCAACTTTAATGAATTCCAGTTCAGGTAAATTCGGATTTTCACTTCTCAAATTGCTCTCTCTAACAGCCAAAAACGAATTTAAATCTTTCAAATAACTGTAATCGTCTTCAAGATTTTCTAAATCATCTATTCTTCCTTTGATAACCGATTCATCATTTTTAGCCAATTCGCTTTCAACCTGAATATAATATGTTTGGTTTATCTGACCCTGTCTGAAAAATCCCTCTCCAAGATATGCTATAGTTTTAGTATAGACCAAAATTCCACACAGGATAAAAGCAGGAATATAAAAAACAAATCTTTTGTTTATAACTCTTTCTTTTTGACCGGGATTGAAATATGGTCCCATCGCAATGGCAAAAATAAAAATTGTCGCCATCTGATTGGGTTGCATGTGAAGTGGAAATTCGAACAACGTATGCAACGATATAGAAAAAATTGCAGCTCCAAGTGCCAAGTACATCGTAGCCTTATCAAAATCTTTCAATTTAAACAAATTTTTTATATATATCACTAACATTGAAACCATCAAGATACAGATGAATACAAAACCCAATATTCCCGTTTCACCCAGTCCCTGAATGTAATCGTTATGAGTTCTTTTAAAATTACTCCAAACGGCCGCATAATCCGGATTATCTGCCTGTACCTGCCCGGTGTAAATAAGATGATAAAGTTGAAATGTTCCTATTCCCGTACCGAAAACAATTCTCGCTCTATCTTCCTCATCGAGCAACTGATAAATGGAATTTTTCCACGCGGATATTCTGTTATCCCAGGAATTTGAAGAGGATACTAAATTTTCAAAACGGCTGTTTAAAACATCTACATTGATATTTGAAGAATCCCCTCCAATAAAAATCAAACCCAAAACCAATACGATCAAAAACGCTGAAATCAGAATAAAAATCAGATTCGATTTGTATCTAAAACTTTTCTTATCAATATTCTTCTTAAATTTGAAAAAGTAAAAAACATACAATAAAATAAATAAAATTATTCCCACAAATATCCCCGTCATGACCGTTCTGCTTCCCGCGACAAAAATTGAGGGAATCATAATCGGAAGAGATAAGACCATGAATATTTTTGCAACTAAATAAAAAATTTTTGAATCGTTAAAAGCCCCTTTAAAAATATTTGGTGAAAGAATGAAATAAATGATAAGCGGTAATACCAATCCAATATAATCTGCAACAAAATTCGGGTTCCCGATTGTTGATCTCATAGCGGTTCTGACTAATTTCGAGCCGGTTTCTCCCAAGAATATATCCCAGCCAAAATAATAATTGAGTAAACCATTTACAGTAACAATCAACCCCGAAATAACAAAAAACAGCATCACAACTTCAATTTTGGTCCTTGTGTTCAGTTTGTTAGACATCCAGACTGCGGTGACTGCAAGAAACAGAATATAAAATGATAAATCTATCGAATAGGGCAAATATTGAGGATTATCCATAGACAATGGAATCAAGGAAAAAAAACAGGCTATGGCAAATCCAAAAAATGCCATATGAACTATCGAAAGTTTGAATTTCAGTTCTTCTCTGCTTAAAAATTTAAAAATGAAAATAAGAGTAAAGCCAAACACGTAAACCATGTACTTGCCCGTGGATGGTTCATGAGTAAAACCCTTGACGACAAAAAGAGATACAACAAGAATTAAAATACAAAATATAAT
>JASGMR010000122.1 GCA_030156385.1 Kosmotogales bacterium | reverse complement strand
CCCATAGCTGAGATTGTGCTCCAGCATCACGAACGAATAGATGGATCCGGTTATCCTAATGGCTTGAAGGGTAACCAAATTCTTATAGAAGCGAGAATACTAGCAGTGTCAGATGTTGTCGAAGCTATGGCGTTCCACAGACCTTATCGTCCAGCACTTGGTATAACTAAAGCTTTAGAGGAGATCACCACAAATTCAGGGAAACTCTACGACCCTGAGGCTGTAAAAGCTTGCATAGCAGTGTTCTCACGAGGATTTGATTTTGAAAAAGAAAGGTAAAAAGTTTACCTTTTCCAGCCGAAGTCTCCCCAGCCTCGATACCTCATCATATGCCTCTTGAGTTTCATTTTCACTCTCTGTCCCACATTTCCGAAGCATTTGGAGGAATGATCTATTCGGAAGTGGTCAACCATCCTTTGAGTATTGGATTTACTTTTCCAACCGCCTTTTCGATAAATTGGATCAAAAATGAGCTGACATTATTTTTGAGACAAAGGATTGAAGATTCAGAAACTAAAATTCAATGTTAAAAACTAGAGAATGGAGAAGGAACAAGATACTTACAAAACTGAACTAAAACCCGAGAATCATGAGTTCAAAAAAAGAGCGATGGTATCACTCCTGACGTAATTTTCATTGCCGTTCTTTACAACCAAAATGAAGTTCCATCAAGTACTGGAACTATAGGCTGGTAACTGACACCTAAATCAGGTATATCAGAACTTCAGTATAGCAGAGATTTTTAAGCTTTTTAAGTTTTTGTAATCAAATGAATTGTAGAACTGGCTCAATATCCAGAGGTCTAGCTTGTTAATATTGAATCCTATTCCTGCCTTAACTACAGGTTCGCCATTTGAATTTGAATATCCAACAAGATAATTAACTTTGCCACCCAGTAATATATCAGTACTGATCGATAGAATTTCATTTTCTATGAATGATTTTAGGTCTTCTATAATAAAACTAAATCCGAATGTACTTCTCACAACCGAATATCGGCTAATACTTTTCGAGTAGAAAATAAGGCCAGTTCGCGCAACTAAAGGATCGAATTCTTCATTGAACGTTAAAGTCCCCTTGCCAACGATCAGAAGATCGTCAGGTATATATGAAATATCCAATCTAGCGTATTTGCTAGTGTGTAGGTGCTTCTCAAGTGATTGAGCAATTACGCCAAAGGCGATTTTTGGAGCCTGAGTAATTGCGAAATTACTCAATGTATCAAAAGGTACCGAAGCCGCTAAATATAATGATCCAAGCTTTATTGCTCCGGCTGCTGCAAATTCATATTCGCTCTGTTCAAAATCAAAACTCAGCGGAAATGTTCCTTTCACACCGACAGCTACTGTAAATATTGAATATTCAAACCTTAGTAAACCATCTCCAAGAAAAAGGGCTTGCGGATGATCATAGCTGAGACTAAGTTTTAATTCATAATTCTGCAGCAAAATATCCGAGGGCCACTCCATGTAACTGGTTGCGTCAAGCGGGAGCGCAAACAGGGAAAATGAAACAATCATAGTAAATAAAACCATCAAGAAACCTTTTTTCATGATCTCTCCTCCTCGCAGAAATTAGACCCTCTCGCCGCCAATTTCACTCTTTAGCAGTTTTTATAACCTTTTCTTTCCGCTTGAAGTTCAAATTCGTATTTAATTCGAATCACTTGTTAAATTGTTAACTTGATTGAAATTGTTTCTATTAGTATACCATGGTTATATGGATGTTCAAAAACAAATTACTATCTCTGATTCCAAGGGGATAACGCTTTAGTTATCGGTTATTAGTCGATAATTTTGACGTCAGGATTGTCTTCGGCAATGTTCCTGGGAACGACTACGTCGCTGAGTTGCCGGACTTAGTCCAGGAGGCTCGCAGACGCTGTAAAAACACGAGGGTCCGAGAAGTCGCGAAGGCGCTTCGCAGCGGGGGTGAACCCTCCGAAATTGGTGCAACTGGCTATGCCAGTGGAGCGAACTCTTTCGGAGTTTGTACGACTGATTTCGCCGATGAACCATTTTTTCGTTAGTATTCTTAGTTTTTCTGATACACTTTTATTTTAGCGCTTACAAATGGTACAAAAAACACTCGGTACAACGAATTCCTCAATGCATCTATATGTACAAGTATAAAAAATGAGACCAGGACAAAAAACTATAGATTTATTTTAAAATCGATAAGGAAAGAAAAACGTCATATAACAATGCAATTCACCAAGGATTCTGATGACTAGCCCGGCGGTTTTAATAGAAAGGTCATCAAATAATTCTGTTTTAACCTTATTTATAGAGGTGAACAAAATGAGGAAACCCTGGTCAATATCTACAACCGTCAGAAATCCAGAAAGATTAAGGGATTTTCTAAAAGTGTTGAAACAACTAGAAGGAGAAAGTTTTACGAAAGAAAATCAAGTAAAATATCAAATTCTTTTAATCAAGGAAAGGCTATATAAACCTAACAATATCCCGCCAAAATATCAGAGGTATTATGAAGAACCTACACTTGAAATACCATATAATGTTGCCGAAAAAATTTTTGAATATCAAAATTATGAAGATCCTCCCATGCGCGGGAGGCAGTCTGTCAATCCTCTCAATAAATTAGGATTTGCTATAGCAAGAGAAGGTTATGGCCCAATAAAGATTACAGACCTTGGCAATCTTTTTTTAGAAGGTGATTATGATATTGGATTTGTGTTTTTGAAAAGCTTACTAAAGTTGCAATTTCCGAATCCCTGGAGCAGAGATTTCTCAGCTAAACACGGTTTTAATATTACACCGTTTATTGCTACCCTGCGCTTAATATATGAACTAAATCAAAGAAGTAAAATTAAAGGACTAAGTAAAGAGGAGTTCTGTTTATTCATTCCAACTTTAACAGATGCAAACCGTATAAATGACCAAATCGAGAATATATTGGCTTTTAGAAAACTAAGAAACAATGAAGAAAAACAGGAATATATCTGGAATTTTGCCAGGGAATTTTATGGTTCAGAAAAAATCACCAAAACAAAAATAAATAATCTCTCTGATTATGGAGATAATACTATAAGATACTTTCGGCTTACAAGATTTTTCCGAATTCATATGAACCCTCTGGGCCATCATTGGAGAATTGATTTGGAACCTTCCCGAATGACAGAAATAGAACAGTTGTTAGGTCAATACGATGGCAAAGCATTTGAGTTTAAAACCGTGGAAGAATATTTAGAGTACATATCTGACATAACACGTCCACAATTGCCGTGGGAACATATAGATAATTTAAAGAAAGTTGCTGTAAATTTGAGAAACATAATCGTCGATTTAGTCAAAAGAGAGGGTATAAAATTAGAGCAAAATGATCAAAGACTCGTAGAAATAGATATGTCTAAATTCAATAAAAAAGATATCCTGGAAAAACATATAAGGGAATTAAGAGGTCTGAATCTTCGCTTAAAACTGTCAATTAAGAAAAAGAAGTTAGTTGGAAATATCGAAAAAATAAAGGAAATAATTTCAATATTAGATAACCCAAGATTACTAAGAAAACTGGATCCAGAAGGATTCGAGAAAATATTGACCGAGGCATTAAAAATCCTTAATGACGAAATTTTGATAAAACCCAACTACCCTGTAGATGATGAAGGAGAACCCATAAATCATGCACCAGGTAATAAACCGGATATCGAGTGTTATTATAGAACATTCAAGGCTATATGTGAGGTAACCTTGAATACTTCTAATTTACAATGGGTACAAGAAGGGCAACCTGTAATGAGACATCTAAGAAATTTTGAAAGAGAGCATGGATTTGAAAACATTTATTGCATTTTTGTCGCTCCAAGGATACATAAAGATACTTATTCCCAATTCTGGATTTCTGTGAAGTACGAATATGATGGAAAACCTCAGAAGATAATTCCCTTAACCACACAACACTTTGCCCTGCTGCTAAAGAAACTACTACAATATATAGAGACAGGGAAAAAGTTCAGTCATTACGAATTACACAAATTATATGAGAAGATTATAAACGAAACAAAAAAGGTAAATAGTTTCTCTGATTGGACGAGAAAAATAGATCAACTTTTGGAATGTTGGATGGAGGAAAGAATATGAAAACAGGTCATATTTATAACGGAGACTGCATAAAAGTAATGCGAGAACACATAAAAGATGAGAATATTGATTTAATCTATGCCGATCCGCCTTACAATCTATCTGGAAAAAGTCTTAATTTGATAAACAATAAAACTGGTGGCCCATTTTACAAAATGAATGAAGATTGGGATACCTGGGACTATAATGAATATGTGGAATTCACAGAAAATTGGTTAAAAGAAGCATGGAGAGTTTTAAAGTCTAACGGAAGTTTATATGTGTCATGTACATACCACAATATCGGAGAAATTATATTTTTGGCTAAGAAAATAGGTTTTAGATTAAATAACATAATTACGTGGTATAAGACAAATGCAATGCCAAACATAACTAAACGTACTTTTACCCATTCTACTGAATATGTGTGTTGGTTTGTAAAAGGAAACAAGTGGAAATTCAATTATGAAGAACTAAAGAAGATCAATCCTAATAAAAGAAAAGATGGAAAACCGAAGCAAATGAGGGATTTCCTGAATTTCATTGAGATGCCTATTGTTCAAGGAAAAGAGAGAATTAAAGGTGAAAACGGCAGAGCGATTCATCCTACACAAAAACCAGAGAAATTGCTAGAAATAATTATAATCGCATCATCCAATGAAGGGGATATTGTTCTGGATCCTTTCTTTGGAACTGGAACAACAGGTGTAGTGGCTGAGAGATTGAATCGTAAATGGATAGGCATTGAAATAAATGAGAAATTTATTAAAGTTGCAAAAAATAGAATTTACGGAGGCATAGGACATGCTTAATATAAAACTTATTTTAGGGGACTGCATAGAGGAACTAAAAAAACTCGAAGCTGAAAGTGTAGATTTAATATTTGCGGATCCACCTTATAATCTATCAGGCGAAAACCATCTTACTGTGCATGCTGGTAAACCAGTAAAACTCGATAAAGGCGAGTGGGATAAAATCGATAATATTCACGAATTTAATTTGAATTGGATAAAAGAATGTGTCAGAGTTTTAAAGCCTCATGGAACAATATGGATCTCAGGGACATTACATAATCATCCTTCCATAGGAATGGCCCTTAAACAACTTGGTTTATGGATAATTAATGATGTGGTCTGGTATAAACCAAATGCCACCCCACTTTTATCAAGAAACAGATTCGTTCCCTCAACCGAGATCATTTGGGTTGCAGGTAAAAGTAAGAAGTATTTCTTCAACTATGAATTAGCAAAAGAAATGAACAAAGGAAAGCAAATGAGAAATTTATGGACAATAAAAGCAAAAAGACATATAACACCCCACCCCGCAGAAAAACCAGAAGAACTGCTGGAAAGAATAATCCTGATTGGTAGCAATGAAGCTGATACAATCCTGGATCCGTTTATGGGTTCAGGCACAACAGGTGTTGTAGCTAAAAGATATAATAGAAACTTCATAGGAATAGAAATTAATCAAGAATATTTTGAATGGGCAAAAGAAAGAATTGAAAAAACGATCGTAAAACCATCTTTATTCGGGTCTATTAAAAAATCTGTGTAAACTCTCTTTGTCCCGAGATTTAGGATTGGAGCGAACTCCTGGTAAGAATCGAGAGTCCGAGAATCGAGAGGGCCGCTGTGCGGCGGATACGAATCCCTTCGGGATTGACCCGAACTCCTTCGGAGTTGTCCCGAACCACTTCGTGGTTGTTCCGAACCGCAAGCGGTTGTTACGAACTCCTGGTAAGAATCGAGAGTCCGAGAACCGAGAGGGCCGCTGTGCGGCTGGTGAGCACGCTGCGCGTGGGTAAGCCCTGCTACGCTTTAGGTACGAATCCCTTCGGGATTGTAACGAACTCCTTCGGAGTTGTTCCGAACCACTTCGTGGTTGTCTCGAACCGCAAGCGGTTGAAAAACTGTCATTCTGGAAATGTTCTATCCAGAATCTTGTTTTCTTAAGTACGGGATCCTGAATCAAGTTAAGGATGACTAGTTAGACTCTAGAACTTAGAGTCAGAGAGTCCGAGAATCGAGAGGGCCGCTGTGCGGCTGGTGAGCACGCTGCGCGTGGGTAAGCCCTGCTACGCTGGGGGTAAGCCTGACTACATCAGGGGTGTGCACTCCTTCGGAGTTGTCCCGAACCACTTCGTGGTTGAAAGAGCAGGACGCTTGCGGAGGTAGTAAAAGCTAAAGAGCGAGATTGGATGTTGGAGATTGGATAGGGTGAACATACGATTTCACCTCTATTGCAGAAATTTACTTCAAGATTGCGGAAATATATTTCCGCAATAAAATGGTAGTGACTACAGT
>JASGMR010000121.1 GCA_030156385.1 Kosmotogales bacterium | reverse complement strand
GATGATCAGGCGATCGAAATAAACAAAAATAATATATCTATTCTGAACAAACAAAAACTCGAGAATCTGCTTCAGCAATAGTCATTTCTGATTTCTGCACTTTTTACACAGTCCAAAAAATTTCAGGCAATGATCTTTTATCTCAAAATCATAATCGTCTAAAATCTGTCGTTCCAAATCCTCCAGTAAATCATTTTTTATATCCGTTATGGAACCACATTCAGTACATATCAGATGATGATGTGCGTGATCTTCATCGGGGCTAAAAAGTTCGTATCTGGTAAAACCATCGTCCAGATTCACCTTTCGGACAATTTTCATCTTTTCCAGCACGATTAACGTTCTATAAACAGTGGATTGACTGATATCAATTTTCTTCATCTTGAAATATTCGTATATGTCTTCGCTGCTTAAATGCAAATCCGGATTTTCTAATAAAACATTCAGTATCAATCGGCGTTGCTCGGTGTATTTATATCCAAATTGATGAAATTTCTCTTTGATATTCGATGTTTCAAGTTCATTCTTCATAGTATCAACCCCTTGGACAGCATTATTTATAAATTGATAATACAAATCAAGTTCATTATACTTCAAATGAGGGTAAAATCAACAAATTATATTCAAAAAATTTGAAATGATTAAAAATAAGGTCGTGAAATAGAGAGATTATGGTGGTATGATAAAAAATAGAGTGATAATTATGACTCCTAACACTTATATTATTTCTGACTGAATTATAAAATAAAGTAAGCGTTCCGACGAAAATATTTTTATATATCGTGTTTATTTTAAAATGATCAATAATGTTCTTACAAAAATAGTGAACATATAAAAACAAAAAAAGGAGGATTCTTGTGAAAGTATATAAATCGATGTTCCTGGAAAATAAACGAGATTTGTTGAAAAAACTTATCGGCTCATTAAAAACCGATTTTCCCTACGTATCTGTTCTTGGGACAGATGTCAATGGAAAACAATACAGAGTTACAACAACCGGTATCTCCGTTGGTGATTCCCGCTGGATGGAAAGAGGATTCGTGGCCAGGGTCCATGATGGAACGGGTTATTTTGAATATTCGTTCAATGAAATCGATGAAGGCTCCATTCAGATGATTTCCGAAACAATAAAAAGCAGGGCACGATTTTTCAGGGAGAAAATGAACTCTCTGGGAATTGAATCGGTTCATGCTCCTCTTTTAAAGGAAACCGAAGAAAAAATTGATTTTGAAGACAGGGTGGAATCACTTCCTGATTCCTGCTCCCCCGGTGAGATAATCGATCGTCTTTCAAAAATGAAAGACAGGGCCCATGCCATGTCGGATGAAGTGATCAACGTCATGACGGTAATAGAAAATGTCAATGTACAAAAATTATTTCTGTCGGGCAAAAAAGAACTCTCACAATCCTATATCTGGTCTCAGGGTTATTTATATGTAGTAGCAAGACGCGATAAGAAAACAAAATACGGAATAAAGAGTTTTTCGGGTCTGAAGGGGCTTGAGCTTCTGGATGAAATGGAATCATGTGTTGATGGAGTGGTTGAAAACGCACACATGCTGTTATCGGCCGAAAGAATTGAACCAGGTGTATATGACGTGATCTGTTCACCAAGCGTAGCCGGTCTGATCGCTCATGAGGCGTTCGGTCACGGTGTGGAGATGGACATGTTCGTAAAGGAACGTGCAAAAGCGGTTGAATATCTTGGAAAGGAAGTCGCTTCGGAACTCGTGACCATGCACGACGGTGCCGCGGGTGTGAGAGAAGTTTCTTCATACGTTTTCGATGATGAGGGAACCCCTGCTAAGGACACAATTATTATAGATGAAGGAATTTTAAAGCGAGGCATTTCAGACATCATCTCCGCTTCAGTTCTCGATTCGGAATCAACGGGAAACGGAAAGAGAGAATCCTTCGAAAGAAAAGCATATGCGAGGATGACGAATACCTATTTTTCTCCGGGAAAAGATAAGCTGGAAGATATGATCGCATCGATAGATTACGGTTTCCTCCTCGAAGATTATTACAGTGGAATGGAAGATCCAAAGAACTGGGGGATACAATGCGTCATAGCATACGGAAAAGAGATAAAAAACGGAAAATTCACCGGGAGAGTTGTTTCCCCGGTTATGATGACGGGTTATGTTCCGACACTTTTAAAATCTATTTCGATGGTTTCAGATGACTTCGAGTTATCGGGGTCGGGTGCCTGCGGCAAGGGTCATAAAGAGGCTGTAAAAGTTTCCGCAGGAGGACCTTACATAAAGGCAAAAGCGAGGTTGGGATAATGATTGAAAAAATAATGAAATTACTTAAATCGGCCGGTGTTACATGCTGGAAATTAAGAGAGGATCTTGTTGAAAGTGAGGAATTCTTTTTCATAAAGACTAAGACCGATATCGGAAGGGCGAAAAAGGTGAAGAAGTTCGAACTGACCGTATACAAAGATTTTGAGGAAAACGGGGAAAAATACAGGGGCAGTTCCGCAGTCAGCCTCTCACCTATAATGAATTCGGATGAACTCAAGGATTCGATAAAAGGCGCCGTTATGGCAGCGGGATTTGTAAAGAACCCCTGGTATCCGATTGTGCCACCATACACCGAAAACTTCTTATCACCGGAATACGAACTCGAAGACCTTTCTTACGATGTAGTCACTGCAATTATGGGGCAAAAGGACCATTCGTCCGCATGGATCAATTCCGCTGAAGCTTTTATTTCCAGGAATACATCCAGAATTATGAATTCCGAAGGGCTCGATGTTTCTTTTTCAAGATACAAGACTTATATAGAGACCATAGTCAGTGCCTCAGGGAAAGAAGAAGTCGAACTCTACGACCAGTTCCTTTTGTCCGTTCCCAAAAGTGAAATGATAAAGAAAAGAATTTCGAAAATGCTCGATCTTGTCGAAGAAAGATCTAATGCAACTTCCACACCCTCGCTCAAAACCATTCCTGTTATCCTTACCGGCGAACCCGTTAAAGAAGTCATGAGATATTATTTAATGCAGACAAATGCAAATCTAAAATACAATAAAATATCTGAGGCCAATATCGGACAATCTGTTCAGGGAAAAGAATCTGGAGATAAAATCACCCTCTATATTCTGCCCGAAGTCGAAAATTCATATTATGGAGGACCGGTCGATAATGATGGATTCAAAATAGTGTCAAAAAAGATTTTAGATAACAGTGTTTTGAAAAATTACTGGGGTGATATGAGATATTCCTACTACCTTGATATAAATCCCACCGGCGGAGCAACAAATTTCAAAGTTTCTCCGGGAAATCTTTCCACAAATGAAATGCGCGAAAACAGACATCTTGAGGTAACTCATTTTTCGGCGGTTGATGTTGACGAAACAACGGGAGATTTCGGTGGTGAGATCAGACTCGGGTGGTACTTCGATGGTTCAAAAAGGATTCCCGTCTACGGAGGTTCCGTAACAGGCAATCTAAAAGATCTGAAATCACTTTATCTTTCAAAGGAAACTGAGCTCGAAGGTAATTATTTTGGCCCATGTTCTTTACTGGTGGAAGGTTTTAACGTTTCAGGCGAGTAAGTCAGGATATCCATTCCTGTTCGATTGTAGAATGAAGCTTACGTTCGTTGGAGGTATATTATATGAAAAAAGTCGCGGTATTGATTTATGACCATTTTTGCAATTTTGAATTCGCTGTGGCACTTGAAATGCTTGCAATGGCGGGAAAAAAGATTACCGTGTTCGCTAAAACGTTGGACCCTGTAAAGAGTGAAGAGGGCCTGTCATTGATTGCGGATAAAACACTGGACGAGCTTGAAATCGAAGAATACGATGCGTTGCTTTTAACAGGTTCGGCTGATATCAGAGACGCGGTTGAAGATGAAAAAACAATAAAATTCGTCAAGGAATTCGATAAAAAGGATATTATAATCGGAGCCATCTCGATCGCGCCGGTTTTGCTGCTGAAAGCGGGAATGCTCAGGGGGAAAAGATTTATGGCCGGAGTGAACAAAGAAGATCTTCTTGAAGAGGGTTTCACACATGCCGATATGAAATACATGGTCGACTGGAATGATAACCTGGAAAATCCCGTACCCGAGGGTTTCCTCAGAGATGGAAACATAATAACTTCGGTGTCTTACAATTTTATGAAGTGGGCATTTTCCTTTGGAAAAGCTATAGGTATTGAAATCCATCCCAGATCCTTCGGGATGGATCTATAAATTGTATAGATTTCGATTTATTACGTACCATCACACAATAACAACTAAAAAAAGGGAGGCATTTCCTCCCTTTTTAATGGATACACTCTATCTCATTCTGAAAAGTCCGGATTGTACAGCGAAGTGTTTATAAATATCCTTTTCTGAATGTTATTGAAGAGTGATTTTATAAAAAGTGATAAAATTTTATAAAGTAATGACGATTCACACATTGTTGGAGAAAAAATCGAATGAAAATAGATTTTTATTACTGGGACATGCAGTGTCCTTTAAATAATGAGATGTTGAAATTACTCAAGAAATATGACAGCCGTTGCGAAATCCACATTCACAATGTAAAGGGAGATTTTGCTCTAGCGAAGAAGCAGCGCATGTTTTTTCCAACTTTGACTGTTGTGAATAATGTGAAGCGGTATTTTAAACCACTAAATGAGAATTTTCTAAATCACCTGTTGCAGGGAAAAGAAGCGGAAGAAAAACCCTACTTTATCCAGCAGGAAAGAAAGATATTCACCGGAGAAATATTTCCCTTGACCAAACAGAATATAGAAATAGCATGTGCCTGTACATCTAGAAAAAGCTCTGAGAACTGCCACAAAAAGTTAAAATTCTTGGAAGACTGTTGTTCTGATGTTTTTGGATTCATAAACGTGAATGATGGCAAACTTTTGGGAGGTGTGGAATACGTTCCTTCGGTTCTGGTTCCATATGATATTCCAAAATCCGATAAAATTGCCTTTCTCACATGTGCATACCTTTCTTCAAAAAAATATGATTATAAAACCACTCCTCTGAAAACACTTGAAAATTTTTTGAAGAGAAAATTCGACAAATTGATAGCAATAAGTGGCGATAGAGGAGTTTTTCCCAACGGAGACCTGGAATGGTTTTTAAAAAACGGGTTCAGTGATGAGTATGTTATTTCAGTAGAACTGAATTACTGTAAATTACATCTTGTTTCAAAAAATTTATAACATAAGGCAAACACTGTTAAACTCATGGTTCCGGATTTTTAAAAAATTGAAAGGGTTCCCCTTTGAAAGACGTTTATTTATTTTTTAAAGTTTCAATACTCAATTATTCAGATTCTTCGAAATTTCATCGTAAAGATTCTTGGTTTCTTCGGAAGTCTTTAAATTGATGATCATAGATTCACCGTCATAATCGAAATTTATAAAGGGTGGCGTGCTGTAGTTTTCTATATACACGTATACTTTTTCTTTGTTTTCAAGGAGGAAATAGCCCACTCTTAAATCCCCCATGGAACCTCCGTTTACACGTTCTGAAAAATCGGGTGGTGTCTCAGTAACGGATAAATTTTCAATCGAATTCATTTTTATATTCTTAGAATATATCCCACCTATAACTATCGTAGTTTCCTCAACGGATAACTTATTTCCCGAAAGCATGACACCAAATATAAAAAACAACATTATAGCCACACCCGCGAGAGTTATGACCGTTATAAAAATTTTTAAACCAGTAGACATTCATACACCCCCATTATCATTCACTTTTTTCTCCATAAGCCAAACATTTTTAAATATTCCATTTTTGTTTCTACCCAGATTTTTTCTTACACCAACGAGTCTGAATCCGCATTTTTCATGTAACTCTATACTGGAAATATTGTCTTCAATTATCTTTGCCTGAAGAGTCCATAAATCGAATTTACCGGATTCTTCGGACACCTTTTTCAAAAGTTTCTTACCAATACCTCTATTTCTATAATCTTCGTGAATATATATGCTCACTTCCGCAACGCCGGAATAATATTTTTTGTTGTTCATCAAAGATAAAGCTATCCATCCAACGATCCTTCCGGATTCGACGGCCACGAATCTGCAACATTTCAGATGTTCCGAATCGAATTTCTCCCAATCGGGCAGTTCACTCTCGAATGTCGCTATTCCTGTTTCCATACCTGATTTATAAATATATTTTATTTCTTCCCAATCTTTCTCAAAAAAATCCCTTATTTCCATGATGTAATTATAAACGTAAACCTACACTTTTTTCAAATGGGAAAAAATTTATGCAATAAGGTCGTATCTTCTTAATACAAGAGGATCTGCAGGAGGACTTTATCGTGAAGTCATTCAAATACTATTTTATGAACCTCAACGGTTTGCTGGAAGTATTCGGACCATTGAATGATAAAAACAAATTGCTGCAAAACTGTCTTTACTTCATAGAAACACTCAAAAGCGGATTTAAAAACAGAAAATGACAGTTGTCATCGTATTTCCCGGTAGTTATTTTAAATATTGTTCCGGT
>JASGMR010000120.1 GCA_030156385.1 Kosmotogales bacterium | reverse complement strand
CATAAAAGAGACTCAATACTAAGATAATTATACCGACAACGAATACCATAGAATCTCTGTGTCTTTTGAACTTGAATATCCTTGAAAGTGGCAAAAGAACGACGGAAATAAACCCTATTGGAAATATCTGTGATAATAAAAAAATAAAAAAACTGTATATCCAGAATAAAAAACCGACATTCTCATTGATTCCATAAATTATCAAAGAAGGAAGAAGAACTATAAATGAAATCAACAACTGATCGAATAAGACTATTAGAAATTTCGAAAAAATTACTTCGGATGGCTTAAGTGGAAGAGGAATAAGTATTCTGAGATTGTTGGAAAAGAAAAATGTATTTATGATTGAAAAAAGACCCAAAAATAAACCTATAATAGAAGAGACAAAAAAAGCAAAGATTATAAACATCTCCGACATTCCCACAGATGCATACTGGGAATACATATTGTTTAAAAGATCAATATAATAAGGGCCAAGGGAAACGATCAATATTATTATCGTTGCTAAAAAAAGGACAGGTTCCCATCTTCGTTCCTTTTTCTTGAAATAAAAATAATTATTTTTTGATATTGAATAATGAGAATTAAATAGAATCCAGGTAAGAGAAATCAGATTTTTCATTTTCACTTCCGGTCACCTCTAAAAATATTTTTTCTAAACTTTCATTGTTCTTGGTTTCTTTCAACGCCTTGATAGTTCCAACATATATCAATTGACCCTTTGAAATTATTCCAACCCTGTCACAAATTTTTTCTGCAATTTCCATCACGTGGGTTGAGAAAAAAACCGTTTTCCCATTTTTTGTATGGGATTTCATCATTCCTTTTAAATTATAGGCGGATTCCGGATCCAGACCCACTATAGGTTCATCCAAAATCCACAAATCGGGATTATGAATTAAAGCAGCAATCAACGATAGTTTTTGCTTCATTCCGTGTGAATAAGTCATCACCGGATCATTAATCGAATCGGCCAGTTTAAAGATTTTCAATAAATAGTCCAATCTTTTGAGTCTGAGTTCAGGAGGAATTTCAAAAACATTCGATATAAAATTCAAATACTCTATTCCTTTGAGCTTATCCATAATAAGTGGTTCATCCGCAACATATCCTATAGTTTCTTTCACTTTAACCGGTTCGATTTGATTATCAAAACCGTTGATGATTATTTTTCCCGAAGAAGGTTTCAACAAACCGACGATACATTTTATAGTTGTTGATTTTCCAGCTCCGTTGGGCCCAAGAAAACCGAATATCTCGCCATCCTTAACTTCCAGATTCAGGTCGGTAACCGCTTTTACCCCTCCGGAATATGTCTTGTAAAGTTTTTTGATATTTATCATTATCTGTTCCTCCTGATCAATATTTGAAAAAACGTGTTTAAGTCCAGATTTTCAATCGTTGAAGCTTCAGGCAAAGAAAGTGTTCTATCATCTCTGTATGAAATAAGATTGAAAAAATTCGGTAATTCCTGAACACAGTAAAAACTTTTCAGATCTATCTTAAGATTTTCTTTCTTTGGTATGGTAACCAATTGAAATTTTTCTTTAATAGAGTCCATATAATCATAAAAAAGAATCTCACCATCGTTCAAAATGCATATCTTATCGGCTATGGTTTCGGCCTCGGGTATTATATGTGTCGTGCAAAGAACACTTTTTCCATCTATCACCAACTGTCTGATCATTTCCAGAACATTTTCTTTTATTATGGGATCGAGCGATGAAGTCGGCTCGTCAAATATGAACAATTCCGCATCCTGGGAAAGAGATAATATTATATAAAGAGAAGTTTTCATACCATTTGAAAACGATTTAATTTTTTTATTCAGCGGAAGCCTGAATCTTTCTATCAGCATTTTCGCTTTACCGGAGTTGAATCCTTCAAAAATTGACTCACATATTTTTAATATACTCTTTATATTCATGTTCTCATACAACTTTTTCTCCTCTGGAACGTACGATATTTTACTTCTAACCTCATTTATTCCTGAACCAAACACTTTGATTTCTCCTGAATAGCTCAGAAAACCTAAAATAGATTTTATAGTGGTTGTTTTCCCCGCTCCGTTCGGTCCGAGTAAAACCGTGATTTCTCCTTTATTGATTTCAACATTTATTTTCTTCAACGCTTCAAAATCTTTATATTTTTTCGATAAATTTTTAATACTGATCACTTTTTCTTCCATAGTTCCTCAATTACCTCCTTGAATTCCTCGTAATCCACACCCGAATTTTTTAACCGGATTATAATTTTATTCAATTCATTTTTTGAATCTTCTATTAATATAGATTTTATATTCTTCGGTTTGGCAATCACCAAATATCCGATACCCTGTCTGGCCAAAATAATTCCCTCCCCTTCCAGTTCTTTGTACGCTTTTGAAACAGTATTAGGATTAACCCTTATATCGTCCGCCAACTGTCTTATCGAAGGAAGTGTTTCTCCATCATTGATTTCCTTTTTATAAATCAGATTTTTTATATTGTCTTTAATCTGTTTATAAAGGGGTACAGATGATCTTTGATTTATCTTAAACCACATCATATGTCTTTTCTTAAAAAATGAAATTGAGAAACAAAAAACAAAAAAAACGATATAATCAATAATGTTATCGAATATAACCAGTCTATTCCATCACCATTTAATATGTTCTGTCCAAATACATAAGTATAAATATTCAAAAACGCTATGGGTTTATACATTGAAAAAAACGGAAAAATAAAGCAAACTATTATACCGATAATAAAAGTTTTTATCTGTTCCCTAAAAATTGTGGAAAATAAGAAGAAAAGATTATACAGGAATAAAATTGAAAACAACTCCTGTATATAAACTAAAAGCGTCTCATAGAAACCCGTTTTGTATCCGAATAAATTCATGAAAATCGGTCCCAGAAATGCAAGTACAGATATGATACAAACCGATACTAAAAGACCTGTAAAATATTTGTATAAGAATAGCTTTTTCCGATTAATTCTGCTCAGCAAAAAATATATGGTTTTTTTGTCGTACTCCTTTGATAAAAGAGGAAAAGCAATTAATAAAATAACCAGTGGAATAAACTGGCCTAAGTTTTTCCCCTGCCATTGGGAAAGTAAATAATAATCGTTATCTTCAAGTTTTTCCAGATCTCCCTCGTTGCCGATCATATTTTTTATGATATCCGGCAGTTCCTCCGTTTCACTGTACATAGTTTTCATCAATTCAACCGAAAATGATTTCAGAGGTATAAAGCTCACTAAAAGTGCCATTAATAGAAAGAAAATCACAATAATTTTTATTTTGATACCGTTTATTTCCTTATAAAACATGCCGATTACCTCCACTTTTAACCTAGTATATTTACTGTACTATATCACATAGAACAGTGTTTTTCAACATCTTTTACCTTTTTGTATTAAAATATAAATCATGGGTTATATATTTATTATTTTAATTTTCACTTGTTTAATAGCCATAATAATCAAGAATATTTCTTCAAATGAAAAATCAAAAGAAGAACAGGACAGAAGCTTCTTCGAAAATTTAGAAATATCTTTCACACCTCATGCTGCGGAAAGACTGATTGAAAGAGAAATCACCAAAGAGGAAGTTGAAAAAATAATCAACTCAAGAAACACAGTTGCAAAGCCCGAGAAAACAGGTCGAATAGTTCTTTCAAATGAAGATATTTCTGTTGTATGCATGATTCAGGGGAAAAAAATCACCATCATTACAGTGTATATTAACAATTAAAAATCTTTTAAATAGATGTTCTTGTTCATCATTTTTAATGATTCTGCTGCTATCATTAGTAACAATAACATACAGATTTCGATAAAGATATCTTCAGGTAACGGAGTTTCATAATTGCTGACTCAAATTGAAATTCAGTCTATGGAGGCGATAAAAATGATCAGACCACTCCTCGCAACTCATGACCCATATAAAACCGCAAAACTGTATGAACTGGCCGGGTGGAAAGTGGATTTTATTCAACCGGTCGAAAGTGATGATCCTCTTGTGGGGATATCCTTATATGACAATTCTGTGTTACTTGGACTCATTGAAGGATATGTTTCCAAAGAGGCCATTTCGCATATTGGTAAAGGTATAGTATTCTGTATTACCGTTCCTATAGCCGATATAGAACAGATATATGAAAAACACAGGATATTTTCTCCAACACCGATAACAGTTCGACCTTGGGGCGACACTGCATTTGAGGTAAAAATCGGAGATTTTAAATACATGATCATGGGAAAATAGTCATTAATATCGTGCAATCGAGACGGAAAAATGTTGTGAAATTCACTTGATAAATTTTACACAGTACCAATGATTTTAACGGAAAGAGATTTTTTCAATAAATCGCCCAGTTTCAATATTTTATTAAAAAATAGCATTAATCTTAATAGAGCCATTAATGCCATTAATTCTGTTCTCTTTTTCAACAAATTTTAAAAACCCGATATACTTCCGGTGGTTGTGATACCTCAGCTTTTTAGAATTTTTCAGTCGAAAAAATATAGCGAAAACATTTAAAAATTTTACTCATTTTCATATAAAGCAATTAATTTTTTCAAATGTTTTCTCTCTTCTTCAATTATCTTATCAAAATTTTCCTTGTAACCGGGGACATAATCAGATAAATCGGTATAAAAAATTATACTATCCTTTTCCACTTCCATTGCCGCTTTTATCGCTTCTTTAAAATCAACTGGAATCTCATCATTCTTCATTTTTGGAATTATAGAAATAGCCGCATACGCATCAAGATAACCGAGGGCCTCATCGTAGGCCGTCTCTTTGTTTTCTTCAGAGTCATCTATCATATTTTTGAATATTTTTTCGTGTTCTCTTTCCTGATCTGCCAACCAGGAAAACAAATCCTTAATTTTCCCCGTACTCTTCCTTTCCATTTTTTTATAATAAGAATAACCTTCCGCTTCAATTCTTACAGCTATATTCAACAAATCTTTGATGTTTACCATTTGAATCCTCCTTTAAATAAAAAATCTTCCTTATTCGTTCATAAGGAAGATTAAATTTATAGCATATGATTTATTCCTGTTCTAAATCTTCGCTAAAAACCCTGAGGGTAATACCTGTTCTTACCTCGTCCCCAATTCCTATTTCGACAAAACCAGGTATCATTAAAAGTTTTTTTCTCTGTTCACTTTGAAATCTTGAGGCAATCGCTACGGCCTTGACAGCTTGATTTACAGCACCAGCTCCAATCGCTTGTAATTCGACCTGATCAGCCTTAGAGAGAACACCTGCTATTGCACCTGCAACTTTGTTCGGATTTGAATTGGAACTAACTTTTAAAACTTCCACGACTGTACCCCCCTGTTTATAAAACGTTAAGGAAATTATACCATGATTTTTTTTTTTGTTCAAATATTTTATTTTTTCTTAAAATTCCATGATCTCCGATTTTATCCTCGAAATCACATCAAAAATCTCTAAAGGTTCTATCAATTCTCCATCAACTCTGCTTAAAAGTTCTGTTTTTGTTCCGAATTTATTTATTCTTGAAACTTCATAAATTATCTGTCCCATATTCATCTCTGCAACTATAACGGCACTCACCTTTTTAAGCAATTGTCTTACCCTACTCGTTGGAAAAGGCCAAATCGTGACAGGTCTGAATAACCCCACGTTAATTTTATCTTCTCTGGCAAGTTTTATGGCTCTGACCGCACTCCTGGCGGTTGAACCATATGCAATCACAAGAATTTCCGCATCTTCTGTCATGTATTCGTCATAAATCGCTATTTCATCGGCATGCAGCCTGATTTTGTTATCAAGCCTTCTCAACAAACGATCAGCATTTTTAGCCTGCACTGCGGGAAATCCCGATTCATCATGAACTAACCCCGAAACATGGAATTTTGATTTTCCCATTCCTATGAGAGGAGTGGAAAGCATTTGATCACTCTCACCAAAGGGGTGAAAAATATCATCATCGGATAAATCCGAATCTTTTTTTCTTTTCAATTCAAATATTTCTTCTTCTTCCGGTAAATTTACACTTTCTCTCAAATGCCCAAGTGTCTCATCCATCAAATACATTACGGGCGTTCTGTAATATTCCGCATAGTTGAAAGCCGTAACTATATATTTGTACGCCTCTTCAACCGTTGAAGGATAGAGGGCAATTATTTGATGATCACCATGTGTCCCCCATCTGGCCTGCATAATATCACCCTGAGATGTTTTTGTAGGCATCCCCGTCGAGGGTCCTCCCCTCTGTACATTTACAAAGACGGTCGGAGTTTCGGTCATACAGGCGTAACCTATGACTTCGGACATCAAACTTATTCCGGGACCACTCGTTGCAGTCATCGATTTTACACCTGCAAGAGAAGCACCTACTATTGCCGCCGCACTGGCTATTTCATCCTCCATCTGAATAAATGTACCATTGACTTTGGGAAGTTCTCTGGACATTACTTCGGCGATATCCGTGGCGGGCGTTATAGGATAACCGGCAAAAAATCTACATCCCGCCTTTATTGCTCCTAAAGCGCAGGC
>JASGMR010000119.1 GCA_030156385.1 Kosmotogales bacterium | reverse complement strand
TTTGTCGATATCCTTAAAAAATTTTTGAAATAGAGGGAGAATTTTATGTTCGTTAAATTAAATGACGGTGGGGAACTGTATTATGAGACATACGGCGATAAAGGGCCGTGGATAGTTCTCACCAACGGAATAATGATGAGTACCGCAAGCTGGAAGAGTTTTATCGAACCCCTTTCAAAGAATAACAGACTGCTTTTATTCGATTTCAGGGATCAGGGGAAATCTTCAAAAATAGATGAAGAGGATTACGGCTGTGATTTTCATATTCCGGATTTGATACAGCTAATTGACCATCTGGGGATCGATAAGATAAACATCGTCGGTGTTTCTTATGGAGGACAGGTATCCCTCGAGTTGATGATTGATCATCATCACAGGGTGAAGACCCTCATGCTCGTTACGGCGACATCGTTTGTAAACAATCATTTGAGAGCGCTTGGAGACTCCTGGGACGTGGCCGCAAAGTTGAACAACGGGAAAGATTTTTTTAAGGTCGTAATTCCAACCATATATTCCGATTCATTTTATGAAAAAAATATTGAATGGCTAGAAAGGAGAAAGGAAATTTTCGAAAAGGTTCTGACCGGAGAATGGTTCGACAGTTTTCTGAGGCTTTCAAGAAGCGCTAAAAACTTCGATCGAAGGGACGTTCTTTCGAAAATAGACGTTCCCACTCTGCTTTTGTGCGGAGGAAAAGACATCATAACCCCGAAGGAACAGATGAAGAAAATGTCGGAGGAGATCAAAAATTCCATTTTACTTGAGATACCCGACGGTGGTCATGCTTCCTTTCTTGAAAAGCCCGGGGAGTTCATAACAGCAATCCTCGGTTTTGTGACTTTGAATAATTGAGAAAAAAGATGGTCTTAAGGGCCATCTTTTAATTTCTCTCTCTTTTTCACCGGAACATCATTACAATCGAGCGATCACAAATTTCAGATTTTTCTTCGCCTGTAATTTCATTTTTTCATTTTTCGATCATAAAAATTGAATAATAGATAAAAAATAATGAATGTGAACTGAGTAATATGAAATATATCATGATTATTTTTAATAAAACTAATATATTTTATGACTTTGTTTTCTTTTTCATATTACACCTTTCACTATTTAAAATGTATAATAAAATATATAATGTATTTAGCAAACGAAGGTCTTTACAAGGAACAAAAAAACAACTTTTTAAACAGGTTACTCTTTCACACATAGGTCGGTCATACCGTTTTATGTGTGTTTTTTTTTATCAATATACAAGAATTTCCTTATATTCAAGTTCCTTTTCGAATCCGGCTTTAATGGCAGTTTTTATAGATGGAATATTTATCTTTAAAGAGTTCCAGTGAATTTCTTTCATTCCCATTTTTTTGGAATATAAAACGAACTGTTCCGCTAAATATGTTCCGAGGAGTTTGTTCCGATATTTTTCATCGATTGCGATGCCCACTTCACAACTGTTTTTAGTGTTATATTCGGAGAGACACCACCCGATAATCTGATTGCCGAAAAGAAGACAGAGCCCAAAACTCTTATTCAGAAAATCTTCGACATTTTTCCTTTCCGAACACATTTCTTCCTTCAGTTTATCGATGTTTTCGTAACTATCTTCATTATGCATCACTTCCTGTGCAGTCAGGATTTTCAATAAATCAGGAAAGTCGGTTTTCTCCTTATATTTGCAGGTGCTCACTCTGTATTTCACTAGATCAATTACTTTATAATTCCAGTTTTTCATGTTTTTCAGGAACTTTTTTCCGGCGATTTCATTACTGAAATAGATTTGAAAGTGTCTGTGGTTTTCGTCTTTAATATTTCCGAAGAAGTTTACGAGTTTTTCAAAGGCGCTTTTATCTCCGTTTATTTCCGTGAAATATCGATTATTACTTCTTATGATCGCAATTTCCGTATTTGAAAGACTGTCTGCGAATAAATCACACGAAGTCAAACCGTCCAGTGTAGCTTTGACGGCTAGGTGGCATTTTAATTTTCTGAAGAGGGAATTGTATTGTTCATAATTTTTTTTATCAACTTTTATCATAGGGATTTCTCGATCACTCAAAAGAATTTTCCGGTTTTATTGAAATAGTTGGATAGAAATATTACCGCCTCGACCCTGGAACTGCTGCCGATCTTTCCATAGATGTTGCTTATATAATTTTTTACCGTTCCTTCGGACAGATATAAATTATCCGCAATCTGTTTGTTTGAAAGTCCTTTGATTAAAAGTTTGGCTATTTCCACTTCTCTTTTCGATAGTTCTTCAAAAAGCGTTGTGGTTTCCTGATTGGACAAATAGCTGACATAGGCCTCGTCCCTGTCTTCCTTATGTCTTTTCAGATTGTTGGCAATTTTTTTTGCCACGATATCAGGCATGAGAATTCTTCCGTTGTATGAATCCCTGACATATTTTATGAGCTGATCGGCCGGCAAATCCTTTAAAAGATAACCCGAGGCTCCGTAAGATAATGCATCAATTATGTATTCATCGTCGTCGAAGGTCGTGAGAATTATGATGATGGTTTTGGGAAGCTTTTCCTTTATTATTTTGGTACTGGCTACCCCGTTCATTTCTTCCATTCTGATATCCATTAAAATTATGTCGGGTTTGAGTTTTAAAGCCTCTTCGTAAGCTTCTTTGCCATTGGAAGCGAATCCAACTATTTCAAAATCATCTTCGATTTCGAAGATGGTCTTCAGTCCGTCTCTCATTAATGTATGGTCGTCAACAAGCATCAATCTTATTTTCTTCATAAAAAACACCTTCTTTTTCGTAAACAGGAATAAGGATAGAAATAGTAAAGCCTTCATTTTTTCCCGAAATAAAATTTATTTTCCCCCTGAACAAGCTGACCTTTTCTTTCATGGAATTCAACCCGAACCCCTCGATGAAATCTGCCTTTCCAACTCCATTATCTTTCAGGCTGAAGGAAATATAATTATCTGCTACCCCGAGATTCAGAGAAAATTCATTCGCCTTTCCGTGCTTTAATCCGTTTGTGATCCCTTCCTGAAAAACATTGTAAAAAAACCTGTTTAAATTCTTGGAAAATGGTTTCAAATTTGAAAAATTATAGTCGATCTTTATATCCATAGTTTTTTGCATCTCAATTATATTCTTTGTCAGAGCTATTTGCAAATTATCTTCAACCATTTCGTTTATTTTTAACATCCTTACGGATTTTCTTAATTTTCTCATTCCCTCTCTGATTATATCTTCTATTATCAAAATTTTTTCATAGCTGAGATCTGTGTCCTTTCTGAGTATTCTTTTCAGGGCCTCCAGTTGAATTATAGCTATCGTTAAGGAGTGCCCCACTCCGTCGTGTATTTCTTTCGCTATTCTGTTTCTTTCTTTGAGAATAATCATGTCCTTTAATACAAGGGTACTCTTTTGAATATCGTAATTTGCCTTTTCGAGCATTTTATTCTGTTTATCCATAACTTCCTTCGTTTTTTTCAACGTTTTACTCTTTTCCAGAACGACTTTGATCAGGAGCATAAAAGTAAAAACGAATAAAAAACTCAAACCATTCCTCGCTATGTGGGAGGAAGGAAGACCATTGACCTTTGCACTTAAAATAGTCCAGATGTAAATGCTCGAGGAAACAAAAATACTGAAAAATATTGAGGTGAAAAATACGGCTTCGCTTATCAGGACATCGTATATGTAGTAGTTGAAATTAGTCACATCGAAGAGGGAAAGATAGTAAACCATATATGACTCAAAAAGAAGAATCAGAAACACCCAGTTTAATTTGTATCCTTTAACGTAAAATTTGTATACGACAGTATGCTTAAGAATGAAAGTAATACTTAAAACTATTATGAAGGTTATTGCCATGTTATCAAGGTTTTCGGAATAAACTGCAATTGAGATTATAGAAAAGAAAAAGAAAACAGCCTGGAATAAATTTATAAAAAATTCCATTTTTAAGTTATTCTTTTTATCATTTATTCCTTTATTCCTCATCATGATAAAACAATTTTATCATATGATTAATGCTCTTAAAATTGACCAGTGTAACTTTTCCCTTTTTTTATCGAATATTAATTATTACCCAATACACTTAAAAATAATCGTATATTTCTATATTCTTAATTTGTTTCTTAATTTTAAATATTTTATCTCAATAAAAAAGGGAGGGATTCTTTTGAAAAAAGTACTGGTAGTATTTTGTTTGATTCTTTTCGTATCATTTACATTTGCCTTGGAGAAAGATGTGTTTGTGAATTTAACGGGGGCAGGTGAGGTGTCATCTCTTGATCCTCACTATGCATACGATACAGCCAGTGGAGAAATACTGAACAGTATTTATGATAATTTGATCATGTATGATGGCGAATCAATAACGAGTTTTTTGCCGATGCTTTCAACGGTGGTGCCTTCGATTGAAAACGGATTTTTGTCAACGGATGGTAAAGTTTATACATTTCCCATGAGAGAAGGTGTCAAGTTTCACTCGGGGAACATGTTAACTCCAAAAGATGTAGAATACTCATTTGAAAGAGGATTGTTATATGATCCGGCCGCAGGCCCTATGATCATGTTGATACAGGCATTGACTGGAGGTAAATATGCATCACTTGAAGCCTGGTTTGAAGCCTATTCAGGAATGCCATACAGTGAAGCGGTCGATGAAAACAGAGAAGTGACTTCTGAAGATGCAAGACAGAAGTTGATTTCTTTTTACGAAGAAGTCATTGATCCCAAAATAGTGGTGGATGGAAATAATGTTGTTTTTAAACTGGACAATGCTTATGCACCTTTCCTCTACATAATCACACATTTCGCTTACTGGAGCGTCATTATTGATTCCGAGGCCTGTATTGAGGCGGGCGCTTGGAATTGGGAAGCCGACGGATGGTGGAAGTGGCATGATCTCCAGCCGGAAGAAACACCATTGAACGTTGGCGATTTTGGTACGGGACCGTTCAAGTTCGTTGAATGGGACAGAACACAGCAAAAAGTTATTCTCGAGAGAAACGATGATTACTGGAGAGAACCGGCGAAGTTGAAAACGGTTATCGTTGAAAATATTTCGGAGTTTTCCACAAGAAAATCGATAATTGAAAGAGGAGATGCCGACGTTGCATATTTCGGTGCATCTTACCTTGACCAGGCCGAAGATCTTGAAGCTCAGGGAAAAGTTACCCTGAGTTATGGTTATCCGAGAGCAGCGGTTACATCGTTACACTTTAACTGGGGTGTATCGGAAGGCTCGGAATATCTTGGAAGTGGTGAATTAGATGGAAAAGGTATTCCCGTAGATTTTTTCAGTGATCCGGATGTAAGAAAGGGATTTTCATATTGCTATGATGGCGCAACATTCATAGACGAAGTTCTGAATGGGCTTGGTAAAATGATACCTGCGGATTTACCCGAAGGCTTTTTGGGGTACGATCCGACACTTCCTCTGTCAACTTTCAATCTGGCAAAGGCCGCCGAGCATTTTAAGAAAGCATGGAACGGAGAAGTCTGGGAAAAGGGTTTTGAACTGCAATTACTTTTCAACATTGGAAACGACGAAAGAAGAACTGCAATGGAAATGCTCGCTTTTTATATAAGCAGTTTGAATCCAAAATTCAAAGTTACTGCGCAGGGTGTACAGTGGCCAACCTACCTGAGAGCAAGCAGAGCGAGTTTCCTGCCTGTGTTCACAATTGGATGGAATGCCGATTATCCAGATCCCGATAATTTTATTACGACTTATTATGCTAGTTATGGAGTCTATTCAGCAAGACAGGGTCAACAATTCATGGATTTTGCAAGGGAAAATACCGATGCTTTGATTTCTGCCGCCCTGTTGTCAACAGATGTAAATGAAAGAGAAGAACTGTATATAGAAGTTCAGAAGATCGCGATAGAGAATACTCTTGGAGTTACCTTATACATGCCGCTTGGAATGAATGTAAGAGGAACATGGGTTCGTGGATGGTTCCCGCATCCTATAAGATCGGGACTTTATTATTACGATCTCTGGAAAGAATAATAAGATGGGAAGCCGCGAGGTTTCCCTTTTTTATGATGGTAATGATTATTTTATAAATCTTATGATCGCATTGTGACTCAAGTAATTTATAACGGTTCAAATAGTAATAAAAATTATTACTTGAAACACTTACTTAATTATTATTGCGGGTATAGATTTGATTATTACAAGTTATTAAAAATTTATTTGGCTTTTTTCTACATTATTAAAAAGTTTTTTCTACATCATTATAAAGGAGGTTTAATATGTTAAAAAAGGGATTATTATTTTCTCTGGTGTTGGTTATCTGTTTGATGGCCTTTGCCATTCAACCAGGACCGTTTGTAGATTCAGTTTATGTGAATGTCAGAATGCAGGAAGAAATTGGATTGAAGGATGCCGCTCAGGGTATGACGGATGTATTTGCCTATGGAGTTAACGGCCCCACTCTTTTTGGATTACCGGAAGAAGACTTAGCAAAACTTGAAATATACAACGTTCCTTCTGGAAGTTGGTCACTCTTGCTGAACAATATTCCTGATAAGGCCCCTTATCAGGTGGAAGTGGATGAACAGACTTA
>JASGMR010000118.1 GCA_030156385.1 Kosmotogales bacterium | reverse complement strand
ACCACTTAAAAATAATGATCAATTTAAAAAATAAAATGCAAATCAACGATAATTTCTATTCAATTAGTTTTAAATTATTGGTTTTTCAGGAAACCCTAACTATTCGTTTTAGGAGGAATAAATGAAAGCAAAAAAGAAATTAAAAGTGAGTGAAGTAGCGGAGCTGTTGGGTGTAAGTTCGCATACAATCTGAAATAATCGGCGCGGTCATTACACTTCTTATCATTCCGGCATTTTACAGAAAATTGAACGAAAAATTTATGAAGACTCAGCGTACGAGTGTATTGGATTAGAAATTTGTGTAGATAATAATTTTAAAAAGTTTAAAAAATATATGCCATATCCATCGAACATTTTTTATCCGGGTATCACTGATAAATTGCAGAATATTCATATAACTGATTATGATACCGTTTTGATTTTATTATTCTCCTCTCTTTTTAGTTTTATTCTTCAATAAAACGAACGATGATACAAAAATATAGATAATATTTTTTTCATCTCCCGAACCTCTACTTTTTTTGCACTTCTTTCAAATGACTTTTATTTCACAGATGAACTTCCAGAGTGACGATAAATCTTTAATTTTCTCTCTAATCATTTATACCAATATTTCATAATAAGATTTTGAAAACAGTGACCACAGATAAAATTTCCGATGCACAAAATAATGTTAATGAAAATAGATTGTTATAAATTTTTAGTGGTAAAGAACAACTATTCATCATATAAAATGTTTTTTTTGTGATATTATATTAATGCGCTCTTAAATAAATGGTTATTATAAAGTGATTGTCTGAAGACGTATTGGTGGGATATATATGAAAAAAGAGGTTACTGATGAGGTATTGAATTTATCGGATGCTTTGGTCTTGCGTCTGAATCTGGATGGAACCATTTATTTTGTGAACACTAAAGTTTTAAAAACTTTGGCGCGCACCAGAGAAGAACTTCTTGGAAAGAAATGGACGGATATATTCATACCCTCAGGATTTGAATCCGCATGTTTTAAGGCCTTATCGCAGATTAAAGATGAAGATTCGGATGAACATAAAAATATGGCGCTTATCATTCCCGCAAAATTCAATCCGGAAAAATTGATCAGATGGAATATTCTGTTTATTGGCAAAAATGAAACCGCTTCCGGAGAAGGAAAAATAATTTGTGTGGGTGTTAATATCACCGAACTGACAAATCTTCTGAAAAGATATGAAAAAATTACAAGATTCAACGATATGGCAGAAAAGTTTTCTCATTATTTGTTGAGAGGAGAAAATGAGGAGAGGTTGCTTCAAAAATTCTGTGACATCTTATACGAGTATGAGTTCGCGAAATATATCTGGGTGGGAAAGACAATAGACGACGGTAATAAAAAAAGCTTAGTTCCCATAACTGTCAGGGGCTTCGATATTAAGGTACTGGATAAATATGATTTTTCCTGGATTGAAAACGTAGATTTAATAAAAAATCATGAAAGAAACATCAAAAGGAAGAAAGAATTTATTTATAGAAACATTTCCGATTCTAAAATTGATTCCATGAGAAAAGTAGCGATGAAATTTGATATCAGATCGGTGATTGTATTACCTGTGTTTGTTGGCAGGGAGGTATTTGGAGTTATTCATTTATATTCTAAAAACACAGACCTTTTTGATGACGATGAAATAAAATGTATAGAAAAGATGATTGTAGATTTCGAACTTGCAATTGAAAAAAACAGATTGTATGAAAACAATAAAAAATCTCTGGAAAATATTAAAAAAAGTGAACAAAATTATAAATCTCTCATTTCACAGATGAATCAGGGGTTTGCATTGCACAGGGTGGTACTGAACGATGATAATAAAGTCGTTGATTATATTTTTCTGGATGTTAATAAAAAATTTGAAGAATATACCGGATTGAAAAAAGAAAACATTGTTGGGAAAACCGTTCGTGAGGTTCTTCCCGAAACGGAAAAATATTGGCTGGATGTGTATGGAAAGGTTGCGATGACCGGAAAACCCGTTCAATTTGAAAATTTTGCTGGAGAGTTCGGTAAGTATTTTTTGGTTTCCGCATATTCCCCAAAATACAAAGAGTTTGCAGTAACTTTCACGGATGTTACCAGTAGATATAATGCCGAAAAAAGGTTCAGGGATTATATTGAAAAAGCACCTATTGGTATCATCCTTTCCGATATAAACGGTAAGTGTCTGGAAGCCAACAGGACCTTTTCCGATATAACCGGGTATCCATTGGAAGAGTTGAAGGGAATGGAATTCAGCAATCTGAACCTGGAAAGGGATAAAGGAAATAAAAAAGTGTTCTCAACTTTGATTGATGAGGGAAACATTGCCGGTATATTCTCATTCAGAAACATGAACGGAAACAAAAAATATGTCAATATAAAAGCTTTAAAGATCGATGAAGACAAATTACTGGGATTTGTAATAGATGTCACCAAAGAAATGGGAAACGAGCGGGATTTGATCAATTTGAAAATGGCAACGGAGCGATCGATAGATGGAATAGGTGTGTACAGCAATGAGTTTAAACTCATATATTTAAATGAAGCTCATGCAAATATTTATGGATATGAAACGACCGAAGAACTTCTGGGAAAATCGTGGAGAACCCTTTACAGAGAAGAGGAGCTTGAAGATTTTGATAAACGTATAATACCGGAATTCAACCGAAAGGGTTTCTGGAAGGGAGAATCACTGGGAAAGAGAAAGAACGGAAGTCTTTTCCCGCAGGAGATTTCAATCTCCAAACTCAAAGATGGTGGATTGATATGTATTGTGAGAGATATAACTGAAAAAAACAAGATCATAAAAGAACGTGAAGAGATTTTCATAAAAACGAAAAAGAATTTTGAACTTTTTATAAATACACTGGTTAAGATAGTTGAGCTCAGGGATCCTTACACTTCGGGACATCAGGAGAGAGTGGCTCAGCTCAGCGTTGCAATTGCAAAAAAGATGAATTTATCCCGGGAAAAGGTGGAAGCGATAAGAGTCGCTGCATTACTGCATGATATAGGTAAAATATATATTCCATCCGAAATATTGAACAAAGCGACAAAATTGACAGATCTTGAATTCAAAATGATAAAGGAACATTCTCAAAATGGTTATGAACTTCTGAAAGAACTTCAATTTGACTTACCGATCGCGGAATATATTCTTCAGCATCACGAAAGAAACGATGGAAGTGGTTATCCCCATGGACTCACTGAAGGTGAAATATATATGGAAGCGAAAATAATAGCCGTAGCGGATGTAGTTGAAGCCATAAGTTCGCACAGGCCCTACCGTCCTGCTCTCGGAATTGAAGTGGCTTTTGATGAAATAAAGAAAAATTCCGGAATTCTGTACGATGAAGAAATTGTAAAAGTCTGTCTCGAATTGTTTGAAGAGGGGTTTGAATTTATTTAGAAGGCGACATTCTTCTGGAAAATTATAACGGAGTATATTATAATTAGTCTTTATACAGTAAATTTCTGGGAGTACGAGAAAAAATGGATAGAGATATTCTGGAAAAAAAATACAAAAAATTGAAAACATTTTATGATACGAGTGATAACGGTTTCTGGGAATTTAATCTGGATATCGGTAAAGTTTGTCTGAGCCCACAATACTTCGCAATACTCGGCTATGAGTCAGATGAAAACCCAAAAGATATAAATGCCTGGATTGAATTGATACATCCGGAAGATAGAAAGAGAATAATAATTGATCCTGAAAGTATCGCTGAAAAAAAAGTGCCTTACTCCGATGAATTTCGTATGTTACAAAGTGACGGAACGTGGAAATGGATTTTAGGTACGCTGAAAGTGTGCGAAAAGGATGAAAGAGGAATTGCCCATAAAGTCATGGGGACAGTTATAGATATAACGGATTTAAAGAGAAAGGAAAAACTTCTCGAAAAAAATTTGTCCTTTGAAAAAGTCATTTCTTATATTTCCTCTTATTTATTGGATAAAACAATCACAAAAGAAGCGATTGATGCCACGCTAAAAAAATTGGGAACTTTTTTAAAGGCAAACAGAGCGTATGTTTTTCTGCATAATGAAGACGATTCATTAATTGGTGATTCTTATGAATGGCGAGCCGAAGGTGTGAAATCTGAGATCCGGAGTCTTTTAACCGATTTATTTCCTCTGTGGAAAGCGAAGATGAGTAATGGAAAAATTATCAACATAAAAAATCTCTCCAATCTTACTGAAAAGGAAAGAAAATTATTGAAGATCCGTGGCACAAAATCATTTATAGCCCTTCCTCTGTATTTAAATAAAAAATCTTCGGGCTTCATAGGCTTCGATTATACTGACGATTCGAAGAAATGGTCCGGTGATGATATAAAATTATTGAAAGTTGCATCCAGAATCATAGGAAACTTTTTCGAAAAAAAAGAAGCGCTTGAAAGGACAAATCATTTGAATCGTACGTTGAAGGCCATAAGAAATGTGAATCAGATGATAGTAAAAGAAAAGGATAGAGACAGATTAATAAAGAAGGTTTGTGATTCGTTGGTTGAAACAAGAGGTTTTAATAATGCCTGGATAGTTCTTCTGGATGAGAATGGAAAATATCTCACCTCCGCTCAGGCCGGGCTCGATGAAAAATTTATTCCACTTGAAAAGATGATGAAAAAAGGATCCTTCACAAAATGCGGCAGAAAAACATTGAACAGCAGGGGAATCATAATCACGGAAAATCCGAAGATCAGTTGTTCCGATTGTCCGCTCTCCGTTAATTATGAAGGAAAAAGTTCATTTTCAATCCGTCTTCATTATGAGAATAGAGTTTTTGGATTGTTGACGGTTTCTATACCTAAAATATACGGGAAAGATCCTGAAGAAATCTCTCTTTTTAAAGAAGTGGCGGGAGATATTTCATTTGCATTGTACAATTTCCAACTTGAAAGAGACAAAAAACTGGCGGATATCGCTTTAGTCGAGAGCGAAAAAAAATTCCAGAGTAAAATCAAGGAACTTCTTTCCCGGGAAGAAATTATAGAAAATATAGAACTCTCCGACATAATCGATATCAAAGCAACGCAGTCCCTTTTCAAATATTTGTATAATTCTTTGAACATCATAAGTGCGGTACTGGATACGGAGGGAAAAGTGCTTATTAGTGTTGGATGGCAGGAAATCTGTACGAAGTTTCATCGGGTAAATTCCGAATCCAGAAAAAATTGTCTTGAGAGTGATACGGTTCTTTCCAGAGGGGTAAAAAATGGGAAATACAAATGTTATAAATGTAAAAACAATTTGTTTGATTTCGTAACGCCTATTTTTATAGGGAAAAAGCATTTGGGAAATCTTTTTTATGGTCAGATTCTTTGTGAGGATGAAAAAATAGATTATGAGGTTTTCAGAGAACAGGCCAGAAGATACGGATATGATGAAGAAGAATATATAAAAGCTCTTGAAAAAGTTCCCAGAAGGAGCAAAGCTTTTATAGAAAATGTTATGAAATTCTTCGCCGAATTTGCCGACATGATTGCAAATTTGGGATATACCAACCTCAGATTTGCAAAAGCACTTCAGGAAAACAAGACAATTCAGGCAAAATTGAGAGAATCCAGATTTTCGCTTATAAAAACCATTTCCATGCTCCTGAATACCAGGGATTCTTATACCAGGTTTCATCAGGAGAGAGTGAGTAAGTTGGCCGTTGAGATAGCAAAGATGATGAGAATGCCTTCATATTCCGTTGATTGTATAAGGACAGCAGGATTGGTGCTTGACATTGGAAAGATGAACGTTCCTTCAGATATATTGAATAAATCTTCAAAACTGACAGAAATTGAATTTGAATTGATAAAGGAACACGTTAATATGGGATATGAAATACTGGAAAATATTTCATTTGAATACCCTGTGGCCGGTATCGTTTTACAACATCATGAGAGAATGGACGGCTCCGGATATCCAAACAATTTAAAGGGTGAAGAGATAAGTACAGAAGCGAGAATACTGGCCGTGGCGGATGTAGTCGAGGCTATGACTTCACACAGACCTTACAGACCGGCGCACAGTATAGATGAAGCGCTGGAATACATTTTACATAACTCGAATAAACTATTCGATCCCGAAGTTGTATACACGTGTTTAGAACTTTTTAATGAGGGATTCAGCTTTTAGATCTTTAAGCTTTTTGGATCTTCAGTCTTTAAACTATAGGAAAACAATGGGAAAGTGGTAGAAAATAAGGTGCAGAAAAACAGTGTTTAGTGTATGGTGCATAGCGCTTGAAAGAAAGGGTTAAGGGTCGAAGAGTGCAGAGAAAACAAGAGAATAGAAAAGTAGATAACAGAGAATTAGAGAATAAATAATAAGATCAGAACAAAGTTTCAGCAATTCGGCTTTTTATCTTTTAAACGATAGATGAACAATTGACCAACAATTGAGAAGCAATGGCAAAACAGTTGTATAAGGATTAGATTTTTTGAAACGAGCGGGGGACTGTACCGAGAACCGTTATTTGGTTCGTGTGGACCGTCCCCTCGAGTGACGGAACAATAGTTAAGCAACAGGAAAGCAATAGGGAAGCGGTAGAA
>JASGMR010000117.1 GCA_030156385.1 Kosmotogales bacterium | reverse complement strand
GAATACGACCATCTGGATGGCATACTGGCAACGATGAGAGCCATCGACAATAAATCATTCATCATCAAAACGATAGACTTAAAATAAAATAATCATCTATGAACCTCATTGAAAGTCTCACAAAGGAAAAATTTATATTCCAGGTTCAATAAATTTTGAAAGGGTGTTGACAAATAAAATTATTTGTATTATATTATCACATGAATGAATATTTTTTTATTCATTCATATAACCGGAGGCGAAGGAATGGAAGATAAGAAAAAGTTATTATATAAATGTGCAAAGGAACTGTTCAGTGAAAATGGATTTAAGAATACCAACGTTTCTGCGATAACGAGAAAAGCCGGGATGGCGGTGGGGAGTTTTTATAATTATTATTCCTCAAAAGAAGATCTGTTCATGGATATTTACCTTGAAGAGAATGCGAAACTGAAAAGGGAAATTATGCGATCACTCGATCTCAGTCTGGAACCACTGATGGTCATAGGAAATCTCGTTGCACTCAATTTCAAAGGTATGCAGGAGAACCCTATTCTCAGAGAATGGTACAACAAAAGCGTTTTCGATAAAATCGAGCAGACCTACCGGGAGAAAAACGGAGTCGATGCTGTTGATTTTTTATATGACAGTTTTCTTGAGATCATAGAAATGTGGCAGAGCAGGGGAAAAATGCGAAAAGATATAGACAGTAAAACGATCATGATGATCTTCGTTGCGATTATCAACATCGATACCCACAAAGAAGAGATAGGAATAGAGTATTTTCCCGAACTTCTGGAAAAAATAACGGAACTGATAATGCAAAGTCTTACAAAAGATCAGGGAAAAGATCAGGAGTAAATGCAGAAATTTTTTTTAAGTACGAATGAATGAATATAAAATTATTCATTCACAAACAAAATAATGCTGGGAGAGAACGATGAACATATCGAAAATATGCGGAAAAAGAAACAGGTACAAAAAAATATATCAAAAAAGGGAACGCACCGGATCGGAAGTTGCAATGTTTGAACACAAAGATTTCGCCATGAATACCGAAATTACATTTAAAATATTCGGAGAAAATGCCCCGGAAGCGTGTGACGATGCCATGCTTGGAATCAGACAACTGGAAAAAAAGCTCAGTCGCTTCATACCGGACAGTGAAATCAGTAGGTTGAATCAGGCGGCGGGGAAGAGACCCGTGAAAATCTCTCCGGAAACCCGCGATCTTCTTTCCCTTGCAATTTGTTATTCAAAAGCTTCAAAGGGGTCATTCAACATTTTGACCGGAGCGTTGATGGATCTCTGGGATTATAAGCATGCGGCGGATGCACCAGAAAAAACAAAGATATTACAGATTTCCCCCTTTATCGATTATCGTGATTTGATACTCGATGAGCACAATCAAACTGCAATGCTGAGAAAATCCGGGCAATCGGTTGATCTTGGTGGAATCGGAAAGGGATTTGCGGCAGATTTTTGCATGGACATATTCAAAGAGAGAGGAATCGCTTCGGCTTTTGTAAATATCGGCGGAAATGTTTCCGTTCTCGGAAACAAACCGGATGGTTCTCCATGGTGCGTGGGTATTCGTCATCCCCGAAGGGAAAACGAACTTCTGGCCGCAGTGAAAGTGACCGGAAAAACTGTGGTTACCTCGGGGGATTATGAACGATATTTTGTGGATCACGAAGGAAAAAAATGGCATCACATAATGAACCCTATTACAGGATTTCCTGCAGAATCCGATCTCATAAGCGTTACCATAATTGCCGACAATTCAACGATGGCCGATGCACTTTCCACAGCGGTTTTCGTGGCAGGCATCGATGAAGGATTGATGTGTCTGTCAAAATTTCCAGAGACAGATGCGATTCTGGTGGATAAACACGAGCAGGTTTTCATAACCAGTGAACTGGAAAAATATTTTCAATGCATAGAGAACATAAAAGTAAATGTGATTGAAAGGAAGTGAAAAAAATGGGTAAAACTAAAAAGAAAAAGGAGAGGATTAAAATGTGGATTATAATACCAATTATTATTGGTGGAATTGCGATTGTGTTGGCAGGAGGATATTTCATCAGTGCGCCCGGAAGGCGCGAAGTTGCAAATCTCGTCATAGATGATGTGAATTTTAAAAAATTTCGTGATGGTGTCTATGTAGGAGAGTATATCGGAGAAAACAGTCATCTGAGAGATGCACAGGTTGAAGTGACAATAAAGGATGGAACGATAAGTGAAATTAAAACACTGAAGGGTGCAATCGATAAAGATGGAACCCCGGTGAAATTAACCGGAAATCTGAGCGTCGACAGTATATATGAGAATGTCATGAAATCACAAACCCTTGAAGTAGATGTTGTAAGTGGTGCAACACTCACATCCAAAGCTCACCTGAAAGCTCTGGAGAACGCCTTGAAAAAGGCGGAGTCCGAATAATAGTATCGGACGGAAAAGGAGGTTGAATAATGAAAACAGCGGTAATTTCCTATTCTTATACAGGTAACAACGATGCGCTTGCGAACAGCGTTGCCAGAGAACTGACTGCGGATCACATACAGATTTCCGAGAAAAAGCCCAGAACAATGGGAACTATAGCCCTGGACATGCTTATTTCCCGCACCCCGAAGGTAAATGTAAATCCGGATATATTGAAAAAATACGATATGGTTCTCTTTTTTGCACCGATCTGGATGGGGTATGTTGCATCACCACTTCGTTCACATCTCAAGTATCTGAAGAAACATCCGCAAAAATACGGCTTTTTTTCTATAAGCGGCGGAGCGGACAGTGATAATCCAAAGTTGAAAGGCGAATTAAAGAAGCGCACGGGAGCTGAACCTGAGATATATTTGGACTTACATATCGCAGATCTGCTATCGAAACCGAACCCTACTCGAAAAGACACATCTGCCTACAAACTGAACGATAAAGATATAAAACAACTTACGGATGTGATCGTGAAAGAAATTAAAAAATAATGCAAGCGGTGATTCTGGAATTTTTTCAATACTATAATTTCGATATTAAAAGAAACATGAACATTTAAACAAACAACAAAAACTAACGGGCGATAAACGCCCTTTTTTCATATCTTTCCGCTTAATCGTGATTTTGTCCGACAAATCGTGTGAGTTGATGAAAAATAACGATGTTATAATCATAATATGAAGAAATACAACATGATAAAATCTTTATAATGACCGGGGGAGCGATAACGATGAATGATGAGGTTATCAAAGTTCTTACAAAAAATGCCTGTGCAACTATCAGGTTAAGATTCAGAAAGGAAATTCTTGAAGAAAATCCCGATATCAACGAATATCTGGGTGAAATACTCGATGATAAAAGAATCAAATACGTTTTCACCTGGCAGAATGTCGACGGATATTTAGGCGATAGCTTTCATGGAGGCTGGATACCGCATATAAATCTGAAACACAACACGGGGTCGGAAGCCGCTTTAAGGTTTTTATCGGAAATGGGAGTGCCTGAGAATAACCCGGTGGTGGAAAATTGCCTCAATGCGTTGTTGAAAGATAACTGGAATCCGGATCCCTGGGTATGGTCAAAATACTATAAACCCGAGATCGGCTTATTTGGCGCGAATCATATAAGGGCCGTAGTTTTTTCTTATTTTGGGATCGAAGAACACGATTTTATAAAGGCCGGAATAAAACAGGCCCTTGAAACAATCGGTAGAATAAAAGAAATTTCGTCTATAGAAGATATCGTGAACACGTATAGAAATAAGTTATATTTCAGTGAAGGTATAGCATTGCCGGATATCTATCAGCTGAAATTGCTGGCCTTCACCAAGAGCTGGCGGAGTGATGAAAATATCAGCACTCTGGCAAAAGCGATGAGTCATTTTATCGAATTATCACCGGTGCCACACATTTATATAAAATGCGCAAATCAGTTGGTGGCTCCCGCCGAAATAAATTCTCAGTATTTGAAATGCTCTCCATATAGTTTGCAGCATAATGACTGGTTCTGGTGGCTGAACATCATGGAAATACTTGCCAGAATGGGTATCATAAAGCAGATACCGGTTCTAAAAAAACTAATGAATGATTTGAAGAAAATCCTTCGGGAAAACGATGGATTTTTTCCGGATAAACCTTATCGCCGTCCTTTTGAGAAATGGGGTGTCTATTCCGGTATGGCCCTGGAAGAGAGCTGGAAAAATAATCGATGGAAATATGATCTGACATTTAGAGCGTATCTGATATTGAAATACGCCGGCATGATTTAATCTCATGTGTTATGATAACGGTTCTTCAGTAATATAAAAAATTCGTTATATTTCCCTAACTATGGAATTGAGAAGATAATAGAAAATATTTAAACACTTAATTGTGAAAATTGTTTGCGCATCAGTTTCAAGTTAGCCTGTTAAAGCTAAGATTTTCTGTTTCATGTTTTAGCAAGTGTCCAAACACCGTATATAGAACACTATCTTTCAGGTACTTAGTGGGAATTGAAAGAGGAAGATTGAAAAAGTATATAACTGATAAAGAATCTCAGAACGAAATTATTCTGAAAATTGTACGCTGATAAACTCAGTCACTTTAACAATTAAAATGGCCTTTGGTAGTAATATTTTAATAGAAAGTAAAGAGATCAAAGAAGGTGATTTTTTTGCATCCGGAGAGTAACAAAGTTGAGTATAAAGAAAGACTAAATGAAAATTTCGAGAAAGAAGTAGTAGGATTTTTAAATTACAAAGAAGGTGGAACAATTTTCGTGGGAGTGGATGATAATTGTAATCCAAAGGGAGTTAAAAATATTGATGAAGTTCAGCTACAAATATCAGATAGAATTAAAAAAAATATTTTCCCCATCACTCTAGGATTGTTTGATATTGAAATTATTGAACAAAACAAAAAAGAAATAATTAAAGTCACCATTTCAAGTGGAACTGAAAAGCCTTATTATATAAAAAGATATGGGATGTCTCCAAAAGGATGCTTTATAAGGATGGGAAGTTCTACAAGTCAGATGTCAAAAATCATGATTGAGAATCTTTATTCAAAAAGAGTTAGAAATTCGTTAAAAAATATAGTTTCTCCTAAACAAAATTTGACTTTCGTGCAACTGAAAATATACTATGAAGAAAAAGACATGGTTTTAAACGATCATTTCAAAGAAAATTTAGAATTATTAACGGAGGACGAAAAATATAATTACAATGCTTATCTTTTGTCTGATAATAACGGACTTTCGATGAAAGTTGCAAAATATAGTGGAAAAACGAAAGTCGATCTGATTGAAAATGAAGAATTTGGTTATTGTTCAATTATTAAAGCTACAAACAACATTTTAAATAAACTTCAAATAGAAAATGTTAATAGAACAAAAATTACGGAAAAGCGAAGGGAAGAAAAAAGGTTAATTGATCAGACAGCTTTAAGGGAAGCTGTTATAAATGCAATTGTACATAATGAATATTCAAGTGAAATACCACCATTATTTGAAATATTTTCAGATAGATTTGTAATAACATCTTATGGTACTTTTCCGGAATCACTCAGTAAAGAAGAAGTGTTCGATGGTTTATCTGCTCCCAAAAACAGAGAATTAATGAGAATTTTTAAAGACTTAGGATTTGTGGAACATCTTGGTTCGGGAATCCCACGAATACTTGAAAAATATGATAAATCTGTTTTCGTATTTTTAGATAATTTCATAAGAGTAGAATTTAAATTTGAAGAACGGAATAAATACTCTGAAAAGTTCGGTGAAAAGTTCGGTGAAAAATTCGGTGAAAAGTTCGGTGAAAAGTTCGGTGTAATTTTTGCTAATTTGAATTCCAACCAGAAAAAAATATTAGAATTAATTCACGATAATAAGAAAATTACTCAAAGCGAAATTGCTTTAAATATAGGTATCTCAGTAAGAGCGATAGAAAAAAATACTTCAAAACTTCAAGAATTGGGAATACTGAAAAGAATTGGCCCAGCCAAAGGGGGACACTGGGAAGTAGTATTTCAGAAAGATGAATCATAAAAAATATATAAGAAGATATTTTTGTAGAAAGCGACTCAGAAAAACTTATGATTTTATTTTTTATACAACCGTTCAATCATCGTTCTCATATTGATAGACAGAGATAAAGCATACAGTTGCCGAGTTCTGTGTGTTATAATGAAATCCACATGAATGGAGGGATTATGATGCTTGAAAAGGCGCCCACTGATCGGGAAATGATTGGTTTAATTGGTCGACCACTCTTTGATGTATGGACAGGGTTGACCAATCTGATAGAATCAAACTACGATATGGACCGTTTATGGAATAGTGGTGGTAAAAGGTGGATTTACGAATATAAATATCGTAGGGGAGGTAAAACTCTGTGTACTCTATATGCCAGAGAAAATGTCTTTGGTTTCATGATTATCTTCGGGAAAAATGAAAGGGCAAAATTTGAATTAAACAGGAACGATTATTCGGCAGAAGTACAAAAGGTTTACGACGAATCCAGAACATACCACGACGGAAAATGGATGATGTTTGAGTTAACCGATACTTCTCTGTTTCCCAACATGGAAAAGTTGTTGCTGATCAAGCGAAAACCCAATAAAAAATAACTTTTAGCATCTCAAAACCCATC
>JASGMR010000116.1 GCA_030156385.1 Kosmotogales bacterium | reverse complement strand
GAACATGATTCAACGGTTTGATCCTTCGGTAAATTTGAAAGAAATATTCATCGAAAAGACTCCTTATAACACATTGAATAAAATAAAAAAGACAGATCCGGAGGCTTTCTTCTATTTCATGAAATCTTGTTCGATTCTATGAGATTATATTTTTTTATTTAAGAAATCTTATAAAAAAGCACCTTGAGTTCATGCAAAAAGGAGAATTCAAGATGCTTTTTCAGATTATGTTTTTATAAAGTTATCAGGTTCTTTTTTTTGCTGCTTTCATAAGCGGCAAGAGCCACTCTTAGCGATTGCAATCCATCATTTCCGCTTGTAAAGGGTTGATTTTTATTTTTTATGGTTTCAACGAAGTCCTTCACAAGATAATAATCGAAGTTATCACCATAATTTTCCCATTTTATTCCATCTTCATTTGAATAAACTTTCAGACTTGCGTTGAAAGCGTCTATATATAAGGTTCCCTTTGTTCCCACAATTCTGATTGTAACGTCCCCCCAGTATGGATGTGATTTTGGTCTTGACCAGCTGGAATCAAGAGTCATAAAAGAACCATTACTGAGTTTCATAAAAAGGACACCGCAATCTTCTGTTTTTATATCGTAAATGAATCTATCCATCTGGCAGGTTACTTCTGTTACTTCAACTCCAAGCATCCATCTCACAGCATCCACGACGTGAACGGTATGATCGATCACCGAACCGCCGCCGCTTTTTTCAGGTTCCACAAACCATCCACCGGGCATTCTCCCATGATTGGTTGAGGAAACAGCAACTATTTCCCCCAATGCACCCGAATCAATGGCCATTTTGGCTTTTTTTACAGCCGGAACATATCTTACGGGAAAGGCCATTTGAAGTATTACTTTGTTTTCTTCACAACATTTTATCATTGAAATGGCATCCTCTTCATTTGTTGCTATGGGTTTTTCACATAAAACATGCTTCCCTTTCCGTGCAGCCATTTCTGTGTATTTTTTATGCAGTGAATTCTCAGATGTCACCACTACGGCGTCGCATTCATTTATGAGTGTTTCTGGTTCGTTAAAGGGAACGATATCGAGTTTTTTAGAGGCGTTTAATTTTTTATTATCATCATGATCATAAATTCCAATTACCTCGACTTCATCAATACTCTTTAATTGCTTTGTATAACTGTATCCGTGCATATGAGCTATACCGAGTAACCCTATTCTAATCATTGAAACTCAACTCCTTCATATAAACCGTTCTCTGTTCCCTCGCGGAAAGGTTCGCTGCCAAAGCTATTTTAAGTGCTTCGAGTCCTTCGGTTCCGTTTGGCATAATTTCTTTATTATTATTCAAAGCATCTATAAAGCTTTCAATTTCAAGTGCATAGGGATTGACCCCTGTTACATTCATAGAAGAATACTCCGGCGAATCAACTGAAGTATACAATTTAAAAGTTGTACTTTTTTCTGAATCGTAATCAACCATACCCTTTGTTCCATAAATTTCAAAGGAGGTTTTGAAACCCGTGGGTATAGCTGTCGGCTGTGACCATGCTCCTTCAATGTGAACGATGGCACCATCTTTAAATCTTAACAGTACCATAGAGTGATCGAAGTTTTCAGGGCAGTTTTTGTAACTTAGTTTAGCGCTTCTCGCATCTATTGATTTCACTTCGCCAAAAAGCTGCCTGGAAAAATCTATATCATGAATCGATAGATCTACGATAACTCCCCCGCTCTTTTCAACATCATTGAACCAGTTATCCGATTCCGGTCTGCGTAAAGGGAAAACTCCTCCTCTGTACATCCTCGCCATAACGGGCTTTCCAATTTCACCCGATTTGACTATTTCAAGATTTTTAACATATTCAGGAAAATATCTTGTAACATGTCCTATTCCCAGTTTAACCCCATTCATTTTACAGATCTTTACCATTTCATAGGAATCTTCTATTTTCAAGGCAATAGGTTTTTCACAAAAAACATTTTTCCCTCTTTCCGCGGCTGCAATTACCATATCTTTGTGTTCATATGTAGGAGTACATATATCGAGCATCGTTATTTCTTCATCATAGAGAATATCTTCAAAGTCCGCCACCCGGACTCCGGCTGATGTTTCAGATAACTTTTCAGCCCTTTCCTCAATTACATCACTGATATATTTCAGTTCAAATCCACTTTTTCCCAATAGAGAATACGCGTTGAAATGAACCTTTCCCATCATTCCGCATCCAACTAGTGCGATCTTTTGCATTAAATTACCTCCTCAACTTTTATCAAAGTTTATAAAGTCATTATCATTTAAATCTAATAAATTTATCACATTTTCAATATATTGCCTGTGAATCACCAACTGTTCTGAAGAGTGAGCATCGCTTCCAAAGGAAAATTTAACACCTCTCTTTCTCATTAGATCAATCACTTCTATTCTTGGCGAATTGGTGGCACCATGTATCTCAAGATATATTTTCCTTTTTTTCATTATTTCAGCTATTTTTTCATACCAGTCAAAAGAAAAATATTTAATTGCAATTTTTCTTTCAATCTTTCTCCGCTGTTCAAAGGTAGTTTTGAGATATTTATCATTTTTCACCGGTAAATATCCTTCGATGTGTCCGAGTATTTCAAAATCATATTTTTCCAGGGCATTTTCTATAAGTCTTTTGTATTTTTTCCAGTACTCGTTTTCATCACAGTTTTCATCATTTGATACTTTGTGGACACTTGCTATAGTGTAATCCCTTTCTATTTCTCCCTGTGGTATCAATAAACCATTCTCGCCAATTCCTGTTTCTATGCCTCTGTAAAATTTTATTCCAGAATCTTTTGATATTTTTTTTATCTCGCTGAATTTATTATTATACTCCCGGGCCGATACTTTGACAGTGTTTTTGGCATTCAGCTCGAAATGATCTGTTATTCCAAATCTTTTTAATCCTATTGATTTCACTTTATTGAACATCTCTTCCATTGTGTTCTGCCCATCCGAAAAAGATGTGTGCATATGATAGTCAAAATTGCAGCTGAAGCTCAAAATTCTCTCATCTCCTCGTACTTTTTCCGTCAAAACGTTCTTTCTTAAAATTCAATTCAAGATAATCCAGACAGGAAGGAACGATGTCTGTAAGATTTGAATTTTGTATATTATAATTATCCACCCCATTGCCCCAGTAACATATCGTAGAATCACTCTCGTTTTCTGTTCCATGGTATCCGAATTTTTTAAATTTATGTAATATTGAGGGGAAATGTGAGAATCCTTCTTTGAGATAATAAGCTATATCAGCATATTCTCCATTACCAAGGTTATGCATTTCTTGTTTACTGTATACTTTTTCAATATCCTTTTCACTTTTGAGCATTTTCAAAATTTCTCTTTCGCTTTGTTTCGCTTTTTCAGAGTTTAGAAATATCGAAACGGTGGGATATTTTAAAAGAACACAATCCGTACTTTTCTCAACATCCTGTCCGACATTGTAATATTTTCCTTTCAGTCCTATGTTTTTGAGTTTTGCTTTTAAATCGAATTTTGTGCTTTTATATGCGAGACTCATGGAATGATCGGAGGTTAAGACAAATAGAAAATCTTCCCAATATTCATTAAGAAATGAAACAAGCTTTTCGAGTTCATGGTCAACTTTTTCTATTTCCGATATCGTTTTTTTTGAAAAGGGCCCAGTTTTATGTCCGAAATAGTCTACGGCCTGATAAATAGTGAACACAGCGTCAAATTTGTTTTTTTGAAGGCTCTGGATGATTGTTTTTGTATTCAATTCCGATTTTGATCCGTCGATCTGAAGATATTTATCTACCCTTCCTTCTATCATGAAGTGCTGTACGGAAAGAGTCCTGTATCCTTCAGTTCTTAAAATATCAGATATAGTTTCCGTCTTCAGATCACGGAGTTTCCCTTCTATTTTTTGAATATCTTTTCGGAATTTTGAATTACAATTTATTCCGTGCTTTTCGGGATAACACCCCGTTAAAATCGTACTCATCATAGGAGTTGTAAGTGTTGGAAAACAGGATGTTGCATTTTCAACATTATTACCATTCTTCTTTATATAATCAATAAAGGGTGTTTTAGCTTCTTTTGTCATTTTTCTTCCGAGTGCATCAACGGATACGAACAGTAGAGGTATTTTATTCATTGTCTACCTCAATTTCACAAACGATGGGTAAATGATCAGAAGCAAAACTATCCACAGTGTATACTTTTACCGGTTCAATTCCTTTGCTCAGTAAAATATAATCAATCTGTGCTCCCGGAAAATTCGACGGGAAAGTGTGCAGATCTATTCCAAGATAATGATTGGCAGATCTGAAATCATCAAAAAAACCCTTTATTGAACTCTTGAGATCTAAATATTCAATATTTAAATCTCCCGCAATTATCGAAGGATTTTTACGCTCTTTATATTTTTCATATATATAACCTAATTCTTTTTGTATTTCCTGAAATCCACCTAAACCCAGGTGGGTTCCGTAAATATCAATTATATTTCCGTTTATTTCAACACTGATTCTTATACAACCTCTTATGACCGCCTTCATCCATTTTGGTTGAGGCAAATCAAAAGCTTCACTTTCAACTATAGAATACTTACTTAAAATCGCATTTCCGTAATCATCTCTTTCTTCGGTGTGACCAAAGACATATTCCATTCCGAGTTTTTCGGCCAGATACTCTGCCTGAAAAACCTTGCCTGATCTTGAATTTCCCTGATCAATTTCATTCAAAATCAATATATCGGGGTTTTCCCCGGATATCACTTTGAAAACTTCGTCCAGATCCAACGTTTCATTTATTCCGAATGCGTGCCTTATATTGTATGTCATAACTGTCATTTTGGTTTTTACACTTCCAATCAATGGATTTATGGCTAAACAGAGAAATATTAAAATACATATTACTTTTTTATCGGTCCAGCACCCGTGTTTTTTTTTCATTTCTTTCTCCTTTTTATTCAAATATCTTTTTTATATTTGGAAATATCTCTTCTATATGAAAAATTCCTCTGAATAATTCTGAACCATTTCCCTTAACCAGAATGGGTACATAGCTGGCAGTATGGTCAAAACTGCCCCAATGAAATAAAATATTAGTTCCATCCGGGAATCCGCTGTTTAAACAAATCCCACCCGTCTCGTGGTCACTGAGTACGATGAACAGTGTTTCATCTGTCGGAAATCTTTCCAGAAGAAAGTTGAGAACTCTTTGAAATTCAAGCAGTTCTGCTTTAAGGGATTCATCGTCATTTATATGACAGGCATCGTCTATTCTGCCGCATTCGATCATAGCAAAAACATTTTCATCATTATCCAGCAAATCCAGTCCTTCTTTAACTACCTCTGAGAACGCCAATTCTCCTTCTAATTTATCATCTTCAAAATTCATATTTCCCATACTGATGAAGGCCATTGTTCCCTTTTTTGTTGTCTTCGGGGGAAGCAAATAACTGAAGTTGATTCCCAGTATTTCATAACCATTTTCAGCGAGTGCGTTCAAACTCGAATTCTTTTTAAGTTTTCCCGTGAAGGAATTGACCCCAAGTTTTTCAAGGCCTCCTGCAATGAGAACATCAATGAAATCATTTTTAATAAGATCATTTGTTATCTTTTCAGTATCGTCTCTGGAAGTTGATGTTGCATATATTCCGGCGGGAGTTGCGTCATAATAAGCAGTATTTGTTATTATCGATACTGACCAACCCATATTTTTAAAGAAACTGCCAATTGATTCTAACTCTTCTTTCTCCGGATTCAATCCAAGATAGCCAGCTTTGGTCATTGATCCTCTGAAAATTGCAGTTGCTGCTGCGGCCGAATCCGTTACCAGGCTGTCAGATGTGTAATTTAAGCCAAGACAAATATTTTCAAACTCTCTGGAGGCCGGTTTTATTCCATTTTTTTCTGTCAGTAATTCCGAAAAATACATATGATTGAATCCCATTCCATCACAAACAAGAATTATAACGTTTTCCGGTTTATTTAATTCTGTTGTACCGGCGAAATTCAGGGAAACAGATAAAACAAATATAAGCAAAAAAGAAAAAATTTGTTTCATTTTTTCTACCCCTTTATTCCTGTCATAGTTATTCCCTTTATGAACTGTTTTTGTAGGAAAAGGTAAAGTATTATAATGGGAATTACAGCCATAGCAGCTGCAGTAATCTGTAAATGGACTAAATCACCATACTGCTGTGTAAAATATTGGATTCCGAGCTGTACTGTTCTGTGCCTGTTGTCATTTACAACTAGTAACGGCCAGAGAAATGCATTCCATACCCTCATAAAGGAGAAAATGGCTAATGCTGACAAAACTGGTTTTATATTTGGGAGTATTATCTTTACATATATCATCCAATCACTACAGCCATCTATTCTTGCAGCATCTATCAAATCACCGGGAATACCTATTATAAACTGCCGCATAAGGAAAGTCCCGAAAATACTCACGGATCCGGTAACTATCAATGCGAAATACGAATCCACCAGACCAAGACTATAGATCATAATATAAAGGGGAATAATAGTTACTGGAAATGGTATCATCATGGCACTTAAAAGGGTTTTGAAAATTATATTTTTGCCTTTAAACTCATATTTTGCAAAAGCAAATCCTGCCAAACTTGATGTGAACAGGACCAGTAAAACAGAAACAGTTGTTACAAATATGCTGTTTAAATAAAATCTTCCAAATGGAATGGTAGAGAGTACCTGTTTGTAATTGTCAAGAGTGGGATTTTCGGGCAGGAACTTTGGTGGGAAAACCATCAGTTCATTTTGAGGTTT
>JASGMR010000115.1 GCA_030156385.1 Kosmotogales bacterium | reverse complement strand
GTAAATTTTATCTGGATTTTTCAGGACATTTCCGTCACTGGTTTCGATGATATTCAATTCATAATCTTCCATTTTAAAGACTGCAGTTATATTTTTATCTTCATGCATATTTATCGTAGCCGGATTCTGATTACCTGTCAAATCTCCTACCCAATGGTCAAATGTCCACTTTGTTTCCGAATTGGCAGTTAATATAACCGTTTCATCGAAAGAATAATTCTCTTTTTCAGGAGAAATCGAAACATTTCCGTTTCCCTGAATAACCACACTCAATGAAAAAGTCTCTTCTACAAAGACAACCTTTACATTTTTATTGGAATTCATGATAATATTTGCAGAATTAACGGAACCGGATAATGCGTCTTCCCAGTGATCAAATTTCCATCCGTTTTCCGGTTCAGCAGTTATCTTAACCTTTTGATTTTTTGAATACTCGGGTTGATAGGGATTGAATAAAACCTGTCCATCTCCCTCGATTGTGATACTGATTTTATAGAAAACTTGTTGTGGACATCCTGCGAAAAATATAGAAATCAAAACAATTAACATCAAAATGATAAATGTCATTTTCATCTGTTTTACCCCCTGATATTGACTTTTTTATCGTTAAAATAATACAAAGATAATTTTCACTTAGTTTAATTTTATCACTCATTTCATTTCGAATTTTTATATAATTTCTTTTTAGATTTTGATCACAGGTTCATGTGTATTATGATAGTGATTTTATCTTGCTATCGTGAACTTATGTTTGTCTTATGTTGGATATTAAAAATGGGACACAGATGACTTAAATATGAGAGAGAATCGTATTCTGATTAAGAAGAAATAAAAGGTAAAAAATATTAATAATTTTATGGAAATAGCCATTTTTTAAATAAAATCAAGAATACAAAGACCGGATATAAATTCATCCGGTCTTTGCTACCTTTCAATCAAAGAGAGAATTGTTTATCTTTCGAATCTTTATTGCTTCAGGAGGCAGATCTTTAAAATTCAGTTTTGAATAATTATCATGAGGATATATTCTCCAAGTACAGACCGTTTCACCGGAGTTTATAAAGACTTCAAATGAAGATTTATCGAAAAAAATCCTGAGGTTTTTTATTTCGGATTCAAGATGATAAAAATCTCTGTATTCCTTCTTTTTGTTTCTGATCTCAGTGATTTCAAGATCTCTGGAAGAGATTGAAAAAATTATCTTATCTTTTGAATTTTCAAGAGAAATTTCGAATTTTTCATTTGAATTGTCGATTTCAAGCATAAAACAATTTTCCAGCTCTTTGATGGAGAATGTATCGTTTTTTATTTCAGGTTTTTCTATATTTTCAATAAAATTGTTTATTTCTTCAACGGGTTCCTGAATGAGTAATCCATTATTAATGCTCAATTTTCTTGGTATGCTCATTATTCCGGCCCAACCCTCTTCTTTTGTGTAGTTGTACCTTTCCGGAGTGTGTACCCAGCCTATCAGAATTCTTCTGCCTTTTTCATCCAGAAAAGTCTGACTCGCATAAATGTCGTTTCCCAGATCTAATTCTCCGTAATATTCAGGAAAAAATTTATTTTTTTCAAAATTTCCTGTTACATAATAATTTTTTCTGGCACCCTCCGTTAAAAAGCCGGCGGAAAAGATCAATACCCATTTATTCCCTAATTTGAAAAAATCCGGACATTCAATTATAGGTTCAAATTCTTCCGGGTCCATTTTGATGAGCGTGTTTTCAAATTCCCATTTTTTAAGATCTTCGGAAGAGTACAGCAGAACCTTACCTATGTTTTCCTCGCCGGAACCCAAGACACAATAATATTTTGAATCTTCTCCCCACCAAACTTTCGGATCTCTGAAATCATGAAACAACTTCGTTGGCGGGGTTGAAATAACAGGATTTTTGGAATATTTTTCAAAATCTATTCCGTTTGAACTGAATGCTATGCATTGTTGTTCCTTCTCGTGATTTTCATAACATTTTGGATCGAAGAACTGGGTGTACATTAAAAATAAATTTCCATCCTTTTCAATGGCGGAACCGGAAAAAATCCCACTTATATCATTGTCATCAAACGTTTTTTCAGGATATAATGCGACCGGTAAATGTTTCCATTTAAAAAGATCATCGCTTATAGCGTGACCCCAATGCATGGCCCCCCACTCAGGATTTGAGGGATTGAATTGATAGAACATGTGATATTTGTTTTTATAGTAGATTAAACCGTTAGGGTCGTTTAACCACCCCGTTATTGGGAAAAAATGATATTTAGGTTTTAATGAATACTTCATAATTTTCCTTCCTTTTTAAAATTTGAAACTATTTTATTCCACTACTCTTTACACTGTTTACAAATTGGCCCTGAAGAATTATGAACAGAATTAGTACAGGAATAGTCATCATACTGGCAAATGCCATAATGTCCCCCCAGTCCCTTGGGTATTGCCCAAAAAATTGTTGCATTGCCACAGGTAAAGGTCTGTATTCTTCCCCTCTTGTAACCATGAGAGGCCAGAGAAAGAATCCCCATTGTGTTAAAAAGTGGAGGATAGCTACACTGGATAATATTGGCTTTGAAAGTGGCAAAGCCACTTTCCAGTATATTTTAAACCAGCTCGCACCATCGATGATCGCAGCTTCTTCCAGCGCCTTTGGAAACTGTATAAAAAATTGATAGAACAGAAAAATGTAAAACGGGTTTGCGATGAATGGGATGATCTGCACATGATATGAATCAAGCCAGTTGAAGATGTTTACAAGCCATAAAAGAGGGATAGCTATTGCTTCAAATGGAATTATCATCAATGCGACTATTAATGAGACTAAAAGTGCTCGTCCCTTAAATGAAAATCTTGCCAATCCAAACGCGAGCATGCTATTTACAATAAGGCCCGCTACTACCGTACAGCTGACGATGAATATTGAGTTGAACATGAACCTTCCGAAGTTCATTCTTCCGGTTACACCTTTATTTTCAGTCAGGTCAGCATCCTCTGCACTCGAATCACCGAAATAATTTTTCAATGACACATCCGTTGGTATAAATGCTTCTATTGAACCCATTTTACTCACAATATCACTTTCATCGGGATTCAGCGAAGTGGTCACCATATATATTAAGGGAAATAAAAAAAACAATGCCAGAATTGTCAATAATATGTATCCAACTGTTTTGTCTATAATTTTGGAACGCTTAAGACTTCTTTTTTTTGACATTTTATACCTCCCTTTGTTCTCTCAGTAATAATCTTTGAATGATTGAAATAATAAGAACTATGACAAAAAAAACGACTGTCATGGCCGAAGCATAACCGACCTTTTGTTTTGTGAATCCAGAATTATACAGATGCAATATAACAGTATATGTAGAATCATTCGGTCCGCCGTTTGTCATTATTTTTATCTGGTCAAAAAGCCTTAAAGATAATATAGTGGTGGAAATCAAAACAAATGTTGTTGTGTTTCTCAATTGAGGTAATGTGATATAAAAAAACTGTTTCCATTTATTTGCACCATCGATAGTAGAGGCTTCGTAAAGCATTTTGGGTATTTCCTGCAATCCCGCGAGAAAAATAAGCATCTGAAAACCTGCACCCTGCCATATGGACATGAGCATTATGGCCGGAAATGCCCAGGAAGAATTTTTCAGGAAATCGATAGTTTCCCATTTTCCGAACGTTATAGCCTGCATGAAGTTGTTGATTATCCCCTGAGGGTTGTACATGAAAGACCAGACAACCGATACAACAACCATAGTGGTTACAGTTGGCATAAAATAAGCTGTTCTGAAAATTTTTACCCCTTTAAGATTTTTATTGACCACCAATGCCATTCCTAACGCTAATATTGTTTGTACAGGTACGACGATCAACGCAAATATCATATTATTTTTCAGACCTATGAGAAACTGGTCATCTTTGAATAACCTTTCATAATTTCTCAATCCTACGAATTGTGTCGGTAATCTACTTAAAATCCTTTGATTTGTAAAGGATAAACCAAAAGACATAAAGAAAGGAAGTATAATAAATACACCCAATAGAACTAAACCAGGTAGTATAAAAATAAGAATAGCTTTTCTCTTCTTTTTATTCAGTTCCGATGTCATTACTTAAACCTCCAAAAAAGCAAGCCCTTTTAAGGGCTTGCCGATGGTCTTCAATCCATTGGATAGCCTGAGTTATCCTCAATATCCCAATCTATTTCTTCCACAGCATTATCAAGAGAATCCTTTACATCTCCTCCGTTTGAGATATCCTGAATTGCTTTGATAAATTCAAGACTTATAATCGGGTATGCGGGAGTAACCGGTCTTTCAACGGATATTAAACTCGCCTGATCAACATATAAGCTTAATGGCCCACCCTCTTTGTAAAGTTCTGACAGCATTGAAGCGCTTTTTCTTGAGGGGACGGCTCCATTTGCATTTGACATTTTTACTATTTCTTCCGGTCTCAATATAAATCTCAGGAATGTCCATGCCGCGTAAGGATGTCCCGATGTGCTGGTAATTCCCCAACACCATGAACCACTGCCGGTAGCCTGACCACCATATAATGAATCTGGAGAACCGAGTTTAGGCATAGGGATTAATACAAGGTCTTCACCCAGAGCGTCTTTTGCAGAATTGTAGTACCAGTGACCGGTCCATGCCAGGCCCGCTTTTCCTTCGAGCAATGCAGCATCGTTGGGTGGACTGATATTTACGTATTCATCCTCTATTAAACTTTGGAACCATTCTCCGGCTTCGACGGCTTCAGGTCCATTTAAGACTCCATCTGCCGACATAAAATCTTCTCTGTTGATTAAATCAGCTCCAAAGGCCTGGAAAATTGGTGAAAAACCATAAGGATACCATTCTCCAACATCTGAAAACATCATGTCAATAGGATAATCTATCTCCGGAAGTCCTTTTAAATCTGCCAAAATTTGCATGAATTCTTCCCTTGTCCAGGCATCTTCAACAGAGGCAGGGATTCTGGCACCAATTTCCTCAAGATATTTTTTGTTTCCCCAGATTGCGAGTCCGGAATCAAAAGTACCCAGAGCATAGATTTTATCTTTATAAGTTCCCTGCTTTATTATGGAAGGAAGAAGATCACTTTTCAATTCTTCCGACATATAATCATTCAGAGGTCTTAAGAATCCTGCCCAGGCATAATTTGTCATATACGGTCCATCTAAATCCAGTAGATCCGGAAGATCGTTCGCATATGCCGCGGCCTGGACCTGTTCATTATAAGAACCTTCTGGCAGAACGACAGCATTTACATGTATTAGATCCTGCATCTCATTAAACCTTTTGACTTGATCTTGAATCACATTTCTTTCGGCCCCACGTCCGGAATGAAACCACATATCAATTTCAACGGCAGCTGCAAATACCATTGAAAAAGCAATGAGTAATACTACAGTAAACAGTACTTTCTTCATGTTAACCCTCCTTATCTCCCCTTACGGGTATTTAAATGATTTTTATGTTCTGATTCTTTTCCAAGGCTGATAACCTATCTTTATAAAGCTCCGCTTTTTCAGAAACTATTATTGTTTCATTACCTTTCCAATTGCAGATGAGTTTTAAAGATTTTCTGAATATTTTAGAAGAGCTTATTAATACAAACAATTGTGCAGATAGATTACATATTTCTTTTTTTATTTTAGCTTCCATTATATTTATAGAATATAAACCCGATTCATCCATCCCATTTGCACCCAGGAAAATCTTATTCACACAGTATTTTTCTATCAAAGGAGAAATTTCAAAATCAAGAAAATTCAAGGAGCTTCTCTGGAATAAACCTCCAAGTACCAGTAAATTAACATTGTTATATTGAACTACCTCGTTGATAACATAAAGAGAATTCGTCACAATGGTAAGATTAAAAGGAGGATTTTTAATCAGCTCTTCAACAAAAAAAAGAGTAGAACTACCGGAATCGACAAAGATAACATCATTTTTTTCCACAACTGAAACGGCTTTTTTTGCAATTTCTTTTTTTTCTTCCTTATCCAGAGCGATCTGTTCCTGAAAATGCGGATCAAATATGCGGGGTCTGTTGTGATAATCTTTCCTTAAATAAGGATAATAATTTGTCTGATGGGGATAATAATAACCACCTTTCATACTGACGGCACCCCCATGAACCCTGGAAAGCAATCCTTTTTTTTCAAGGATGTTCAGATCGTTTCTGATAGTTACTTCAGAAACGGAAAGAATTTCCGCGAGATGTTTTGACTTAACACGTCCCTGTTTATTCAATAAATCTAATATTTTGTTCAATCTTTCTTCAGTAAGCATGTTTTTGCTCCTTTTAAGAAAGATTAGCATAATAAAATTTTTATAACAAAGTTCATAATCTTTAATTTGAACTGAATAAATAGATTTATTTGGGATTGTTTTGCGATATCTTTTTTATTTTTACGTTTTCTCGGTTTTTCGAAATAAAACGAAAATTAACGAAAAAAATCGAAAGTCAGTTGTTTTTTTATCGTTATTTTAACGTGATTTAAATGAATTAAATATTATTGTATGTTTTTCATCTGCAATTCGACATCCGCTTGAATTAAAGTGCGTGAACCATTTTAAATTGTTATTTCTTAGTGAAAAAACGCGACTAGAATCAGAGAAAATTACAAAAAAGTGTATTTTGCCTGAAAACATAAGAACTATTATTATAATTATCCCTTATATCATATAGATAAATTTAAAGTCTTATTATAAGTTATTTTGCTATTTTGATAAGAGATTTTTTTATATTATCATTTTAAATGTAATAACATTATTATATTATTATATAATAATA
>JASGMR010000114.1 GCA_030156385.1 Kosmotogales bacterium | reverse complement strand
TAACATTTCTGATTATTACAGGCATAATAGCTTTTTTTGATTCCGGGTTCACTCCGGTATCGCTCTCTCTTTCAATAAATTATTCGGATGGTTCAAAAAGAAACATTTCCAGGGAGCTGTCGTTTTTGAATGCAGCAAACGCCGTTGGAATGTTTTTGGGGAGAATAATATTATCTTTAATTTTGTTATTTTTGACTATCAAGTATTCGATCTTATTCATATCTATATTTGGAATTCTGGCATTGATTTTTTCCATCTTCGTTTCTTATCCCGAAAACATTCAAAAAGAAAATATTGCAACAAACAAAAAGTTATTTTCAGGATTTTCGAATCTAAAAAAGTTGAAAAAAAACGGTTTATGGTCAATTTTTGCCGGTTCTTTTATCAGATTCGTCGGGGTCACCGGAACAACATCGGTAATTGCAGTTTTCATGACAGAAAAAATAGGACTCACCGATTCTTTTTCCATGGTTGTTGCTTCATTGGATCCTCTATTCATGTTCTTTTCCCACTTGTTTTTCGGAAAATTCATATATAAAATAGGAGCAAAAAATTCAATAAACATCGGTATTATCATGACAGTTATTTCTATACTCTGCTTTGCCTTCGCTCAAAGCTGGATTTTGATAGGAATAGGTTGGCTTTTAATCGGATTGGCCTTTGGAGGTTTTTGGATAGGTGTTACAACATACATCTCGATAAATATTGAAAAAGAAAACAGGGGAAAATATATGGGGTTACTGAGTACTACCAGTACATTTGGTTCTATGCTGGGACCATTTTTAACCGGATTAATACTCTCAATAAATAATTCATACGTTATAATGTTCATAATTATGGCGATAATAAATTTAGCCGGGTTTTTTATAATAAATATTTTTGCAAAAAGTGATATGGTGAACTGAGATGATTTTGGGAGATAAAATAATTTCCTTTAATGAGATAGATTCAACTAATAAGTATGCGATAGACAATTATGACAAACTTTTATCTTCCACAGTTATATGGTCTCTTAAACAAACGGGAGGATATGGAAGATTCAAGAGAAAATGGGTTTCACCAATTGGAGGATTATGGTTCTCCGCTATTTTTAAGCCTTTAAAAAACAAAAATCCATACGATTACGTTAAATATTTTTCCATTGCCATATGTGAATACCTGAATGATTTATCGGTTAAAGCACAGATAAAATGGCCAAACGATATTATTGTGAACAACAAGAAGATCTCCGGAATACTCTCTCAGACCGTTTATAACGGATCGAAGCTGGTGGCTATTATTATCGGTATCGGTATAAATATAAACAATATTATAAACGAAGATCTGAAAGACATAGCCATCTCCTTAAAAAATCTAACCGGTAGAGAATACAATCTCTCCAAAGTACTCATGGAAATATTAAAAAGAACAAATAAAATAAAGAAAAAATATTATTCTTCAGTTTACGAAAGATATTTAAACAGAAGATGGAGAAAATGTTTTGCATATCTAGAGGGAGACTTCATAACAGTGAGTCTCAATGACGGCAAAAAAATATCAGGAACGATCATAAAGATCGCTCCTGATAACCTCATTTTAAAGGATGAAAACGAAAGTATTCGTTCGATTTACTGCGGCGAAATTATTTAATCACTTCCTCAATAAATTCGGCTTTATCATTTACAACTTTTATCTTCAACGTCCTGTTGGAAAAATTAATCTGAATAATATCATCATTCTTTATCTCCGCACCAGGTTTGGTTTTATTTCCATTTTTCAATATAAACCCTTTTTTTATCGCATCTTGAGCCATTACTCTTCTTTTTATAATATGATTGTTCTTAAGGAATTTGTCTAATCTCATCACAGGCTCATTTTAAAACGAATACACTCTCCAATATATTGTCTTCATATGAAGCGCCAAAATAAATTCCCGAATCGAATTCCATACCGAGCAAACTTCCTAAGACACCGCCTGCATCGATAAATCCTTCAAAGAATTTCGTTCCTGTTAACGGGGAAATATCGGATAATTCATAATATACTTCACTTTCAAGAGCACTATCTGAATTATTCAATATATTCATCGTACTCGGCTTATCCTTTAAAGAAAAATAAGCAATATTATTATCCACCCACATGAAAGTTGGCGTTTCCGATTCAAATCCTTCTTCCTGCTCCGGAACCATTCTTAAATAATCACCTTCATCTACATATTTCATTTCGAGTTCGTCCAATAAACTCTTCAATTTATCTTCTGAAGCAGCATATCCAACTCTTACGACCACATCGATTGGATTAGGCGCTTCCAGAGATTCTCCGTCCGAAGTAGTCATAGGCATCATAGAGCTCATCAGCGCCTCAGTATCTAACAAGATATCTACCATAACCGACCCGGTTAAATCAATTATATATTCTTCAACAAATCCCAAAACCTCTTCTAATTCATCAAAATCAACCACATCTCCATCCTGTTGTAATATTGGTAATATATTTTCCTTAACCAAGTTTACGACTCTTTCGTAATCTTCAAAACTCTTTATTTTGAACATCACTATTCCTGTATTTAGATGTTCGGTATCTATCAATTCTCCCAATCCGGCGGGATCTATGATTTCGTCCATAAGATCTGAATTAGCCGGGTCTACCAGTTCTGCTGTAGTTTTAGCAATCAGCGTTGAATTTTCAACAGAAACTTCGGTTTTTGATTTGATATCACTGTTAGACAGGTAATTGACAGCGAACACATTTTCGTTATCCGAGATTAAAAGATTCGCATCAAAACCTTTTGCGGCTGAAGCATAAGCATCCAAATCACCAAAGAACAGATATGAACCATTCACTTCTATCTCACTGTCAACATCGGCGCTTCCGGTCATACCAGATACCATACTAAAAATGCTCTCAAACGTTTCTTTTACAACATCGGGTTTATCAACCGGTCCCATAATAATAATCATATCCGAATCATTGAAAAAAGCGAAAGCCACACTTCCCCCAAACGAATCATAAATTTCTTCGGGATCTATTTCCTGATTGTAAGCTGTTATTTCTACATACTGTTTTAATACCATTTCGATACCAAGTGTATCCATAACAGTTCCTATAAGAACAGTCTCTTTTAATTTCGAATAAACTTCATCAATATTTTCGCAAACAAAAACATCAGATGAATCTGCAGGTATCATAGCAGCCAAATCTGTAATCGTTGCCATTCCCATAACCGCAATAATTGAAAACAGAACTAAAATAACGACCTTTTTCATAAAATACCTCCTAAAATATAAAAAATCAATATATTTTACCATTTAAGTGACAAAATTATGTAACTAAATCGATGTTATAATGTCCATAGTCAAGTGGAGGTTTGCTGTTATTTGAAAAAAGTATTCAGTCTTATAAAAAACGATCTTAAACTTTTTTTTTCATCCCGGGGATTTATTATCCTCATTATTCTGTTACCCTTCGTATTAACACTGGTTTGTTCTTTGACAACCTCGATTGATCCATATACAAACCTGAAGATAGCATTTGTGAATGAGGATAAAAGCCTTTTTGGAATATTTTTTATCAAATACGCCGCATCAATGTTCAAAGGAGATAATATATTTATTTATAATTCGAGGGAAGAACTGGATGAAAACATGAGTTCTCTCGACAGCGGGTTCATCATTCCGGAAGGATTTGCAAACAAAATACTTTTTCAAAAACCCTCCGAATTGATTTTCATACCCAATCCACGCTCACTCCAAACATCCATTGCAATTTATCAGGTTCTTTCAAATGTCTTAAAGGAGTTTAAAGCTCTCCCGGTTATTGCCGACCCGGAATTTATGAATGGCGTCGAAATAGATCCAAATTATGTTGCACCTATTCTAAAAGTTGAAGGTACCGATGAAAGCTATTTGAATTTCTCATATTTTATGTTCCCGATTATTCTTTCAATATTCCTCATGTTAACAGCTATTGTAGGACTTTCATCATCCATACACGAAGAAGTTCAGAGAGATTTTTTGAAAATATATGTTATCGCGGGAATTAACAGTTTTAAATACTTATTGTCAAAATTCATTAGTTATTTTTTAATTTTAACACTCAATATGAGTATTTTTATACTTTTCGGATATTTTTCAAATCTGATAGTTAAAACCGATATCTTCGCTTTCTTCATCATGACGATATTCTCAATAATATTTTATATATCACTCGGCATTTTCATAACGGTCCTCTCAGGTACAGTACGAAGTTCTCAATTTTTTGGCGTGGCGATAGGTGTCATCTTAATTATTTTAAGCGGTGTTATTATTCCCGCATCGATGTTTCCGGACTTACTGAGAGTTTTTACGGCATATTTTCCCACGACAAAGCTCTTGGAATATTTTCAGGGGGTTGTAATAACGGGTTATACATTCAACGACATATCTCCGATTATTGCTGAAGTCAGTTTATATTCCATTGGATTGTTTAGCCTTTCCATATTATTCTTCAAAAGATTTTTTAAATTCGAAAATTGAGTGTTGAATAAGATTCTTTTTATGGTATAATAATTTTAAAATTAAAAACTCCCATCGGGAGAGGGCTTTAGCCCTCGTTTTTTGTTTGGAGGTACTATGAATATAAATCCGATAAAGGAATTGGCTGAAAAAGTTGCAAACGAACTTGGTTATGCAGTCTACGATATAAAATTATCCAAAAGAAAAAACGTTAGTGATGTAATAATTAGAATAGATAAAAATCAGGGGTATATTTCCATAGATGATTGCAGTAAATTTTCAAAAAAAATGGGAGTTTTACTTGATAAAGAGGATATTTTTCCGTTCAGATACAATTTGAAAATTGAATCGCCTGGGGCTGAAAGAGAATTAAGAACTCTTGATGATTTTAAAAGATTCAAAGGGGAACCGGCAAAAATAATCTTCAACATTCCCGTTGAAAACAGATCTGCAATAGTAGGAAAAATAGAAAATTGTGAAGAGGATATGATAAGAATGATTGAAATTGATACAAAAAAGGCACTCGAATTTCGCTACAATAATGTTAAAAAAGCAAATTTAAAATTAATTTTATGAAGGGAGGGTTATAGTATGAACCTCAATTTATTAGAAGCGCTTGACCAACTGGAATCCGAAAAGGGAGTTCAAAAAGAAGAAGTTTTAGAAATTTTAGAGAAAGCATTGCAAAGCGCATACAAAAAAAACTTTATATCGGACAGCGACGTAGAAGTAACCATTGATAGACTCACTGGAGACATACTAGTTCATGAAATTTATGAAGTAGTTGAAGAAGTAGAAAATCCTTCCCTACAGATCACAGTTGAAGATGCAAAAAAAATATCTTCTAAAGCGCAGGTTGGTGAATTGATCAAGAAGAAATTGAATGTTAAAAAATTCAAGAGAATAGCTGCGCAAACTGCAAGGCAGGTTTTAGTTCAAAAAATAAGAGAATTGGAAAAGGAAAATCTTTTTTCCATTTATTCAGAAATGAAAGGAACCGTCACCACTGCTGAAGTTCTAAGAATAGGAGAAGAGCTCATAGACATTAGAATTGGAAAATTGGACACAAAGATACCCATAAGAGATTTTCAACATTCCGAATTACCTTCACCCAATTCTTTGATAAAAGTATATGTAATAGATGTTATTCAAACACCCAGGGGTCCAAAAATGCTTGTAACAAGAAGATCGAAGGAATTCATAGAAGAATTATTAAAACTTCAAATCCCCGAAATTTCGAACGGAGAAGTTACTGTGAAGGCTATAGCCAGAGAAGAGGGCATCAGAACAAAAATCGCTTTGTCTTCTGATAATTATAAAGTTGATCCGGTCGGTTCCTGTATAGGTGAAGGTGGAACAAGAATAATGGAAATATTGAGAGAAATAAAACCTGAAAAAATTGATCTTCTAAAATGGAGTGACAGTCCTATAGAGATGATAAAAAACTCTCTGGCCCCAGCGGATGTTGTAGAAGTTAGAGTAAAAGACGAAAATGAAAAAGAAGCCCTTATAATTGTAGCCCCCTCACAATTATCTTTAGCAATCGGTAAGGGTGGACAAAATGCCAGACTTGCGGCAAAACTGACAGGGTGGAAAATAGATATAAAACCAATCATGTAGTATTTTCAGAAGATTTGTAACATTGTGTATTTGATTTGTAATTTTTTTAAAAAAATAATCTCTATAATTACTTATGTAATAATGATTATTTTTTATTTATATTTTATCAGGAGGTAGTTTCATGCAGCAAGATGTTCTCAGAAGCGAACTACGAAGAAGAAAGCAAAGAATGACAGCACAGAGAGAATTAGTTTTAAAGGCTTTTGCAGATACTGACGCTGAGCATTTGAGTTCTGAGGAAGTTTACAGAAAAGTTCTCGAAAAAAGATTGAGAATTAGTAAAGCGACAGTTTTTAGAACAGTGGAATTATTGGCAGAGGTAGGAATTCTTAGAAAAATAGTTTTTAGAGACGGTATTGTTAGATATGAATTGGTCGAGGATACCGAAAATGAAGAACAACAAATAATATGTAATCAATGTGGAAAGGCTTTCGATTTTTCTTTAGACAAAATAAATGATTTACTCAAATCGGCTGAAGAAAAAACGGGATTTAAAATTGAAGAAGTCCAGATTAAATTTTATGGTTTATGTCCGGAATGCCAGGAAAGACTGGAAAGAATAAGAAAAGCAACTAATAGCGCACATATATAAGACAAATTCTTACTTATATTTAAAACAAGATTGAGATCGGCCGCTTTTTTTATCAGAAAATCAAAAAACCTTATCAGGTAATTGGTGAATGTTCCTATTAAAAGGGAAATAAAGTTTAGTTTTACAAACGAAAATAAGAGTATGAGCATAACGTTAATGTAAATTGGATACAAAAAAAG
>JASGMR010000113.1 GCA_030156385.1 Kosmotogales bacterium | reverse complement strand
GGGTAAAAATTACACATCGAAGAATAAAACGATACTGGTAATCGAAGACAACGAAAACGATCAATTTCTCATAATGAGATCCATCAGAAAACATAACATTGCAAATGATATTTTTGTCGTGGGAGATGGAATTGAGGCTCTTGATTATCTTTATTACAGGGGGAGATATAAAGATTCAAACCATACTGCGCCTCATCTTATACTGCTGGATTTAAAACTTCCCAAAATGGGTGGCCTTGAGGTATTGAAAAAAATAAGAGAAAATCCAGAAACCGCTTTGATCCCGGTTATAATTTTAACATCCTCCGATGAAGAAAAAGATATTGTCAGCAGTTATAAACTTGGAGCGAACAGTTATGTGAGAAAGCCAATCGACTTCGTTGAATTCGCCGAGGCCATCAAAAATTTAGGCCTGTACTGGTTGATTCTCAATGTCAGTGCGGAATAAATCGTAGAAAAGGAAAAATATTTTGAAATACAACATACTCTTTATCGAAGATTCTGAATATGATATCGAATTGATGCTGCTCCATATGAAAAGGAAAAATGTTGAAGTCGATTATGAAGTCGTCGACAATGCGGAATCCTTAAAAAAAATATTGCATAAAAGAAACTGGGACATAATAATTTCCGATCACAACATGCCCGGGTTCAGTGCGGACAAAGCCTATACAATAATAAAGGAAAGCAAAATAGACGTTCCTTTTATAGTCGTATCTGGTTCCATAAAACACGAGAAAGCCATTGAATTGATGAAAATGGGGGCAAGGGATTACGTTTTGAAAGATTATATGAATAAACTCCCATTAACAGTCATAAGAGAGGTTGAGGTTCATAAAAAGAAAAAAGAAAACGAAGAATCGAATAAAAAACATCTCGCAATATTCAACAACATAAGTGATCTGGTACTTCTCTGTTCTTTAAAAGAAAACAATAAAATATATAAAATCGTTGATTTCAACCCCCAGGTCCTTCGTACACTTGAATATTCTGCGGATGAAATAAAGGGAATGAATCCGTGTGATCTGATATTGTCCGGCAAAGACTATATAGATCATTTAATAGAAAAAGTTCTTGATGGTAATACCACGAGAGACAGATTTGAAATAAAAGGAAAAAACAGAAATATTTATGGAGATCTCGGTCTCAGTTTGCTGAAATACGACGATGAAAAATATGTGATAGTAACGATAAGGGATATCAGCGAACAGGAAAAAATAGAAAGAGCTTTGGTAGACAGCAAAAAAAGATTTGAAGGAATATTTCATAATACTTCCATAGGTATTTTTGTCACGGATGAAAAGGGAAAAATTGTAAACGTCAATAACGCTTTGATGAAAATTATAAATTTGCCGATGGAAGAACTGGTGAATAAAAACGCAGACGAAGTCAACTTATTCGGCACCAGCAGAATCTTCAAACAAATATTCAAGGAAATTGAGAACAGAGATGATAAGGAAATAACCTTTGAAGAAAAAATCTCCTCCCCCCGATTAGAAAATGCCATTTACGTTCGATACAATTCCTCTATATACTATTCCAGATCGGATGAGATGAAATACGTTATAAGTACCCTGGAAGATATAACCGAAGTTACAAAAACAAAAATCGAACTGGAAAAAGCGATACACACTATAAACAAGTCCTTCAATTCTCTCATAAACGTGCTCGGAAAAATCATCGAAGAAAGGGACAGATACACCGCCGGCCATCAGATGAGAGTCGCAATGCTGGCAGGAGAAATTGCAAAGGAACTGAATCTCAGTAAAAAAGAAATCGAGGAAATTGAAATCGCGGGAAGGATACACGATATAGGAATGATAAAAATACCTTCGGAAATCCTTACGAAACCCGGAAAAATAACTGATATCGAATATCAGATGATAATGACGCATCCAACGATAGCCTATGAAATATTAAAAGAATCCGAGATGCCCAAGCATATATGGGAAGCCGTTTATGAGCACCACGAAAGAATCAACGGATCGGGATATCCGAGGAAGCTGAAAGGCGGAGAAATAACGATAGGGGCACGCATACTGGCAGTCGCCGATGTTGTGGATGCGATGACTTCACACAAACCATACAGACCCGCACTATCGCTGGATCAGGCCTTCGAAGAACTGCGAACATTTTCAGGTGAAAAATACGATACAAATGTCGTTAATGCCTGTATGAAAGTTTTTAAAAAAGGATTCAAATTCAGCGGAAAAAATTTATGAAAATAAATACGAATAAATATCCCGGGTAAAAATTATTATTGAAAACAAAAATGAGTGTCAGTGATAATTTTTAACCACAACATTTTTTTGTGAAAAACCTTAAAAGCAGTGAGAATCCACATTTTCAAGTCATTTTATATAGATCAAAAATACAAATAATATTAAAACACAGCTTTAAATCGTGAGATATTCTATGATTGTTTCTCAGATTTTTGTATTTTTATGCTATAATGTAATAAATTTACCGAATATAATTTATTTTATGAAAAAATATTTCAAAAAAGGATGAATTTATGAATAAATTTAAAAACAGAATAATAGTTTCCTGTCAGGCCGAAGAGGAAGAACCTCTGCACGGGTCCGATTATATGAAAAAGATGGCAATAGCCGCCATCGGTTCCGGGGCGGGAGGTATAAGAGCCAATACTCCCGAAGATGTGAAAGCGATAAGGAGTATCACCGACCTGCCGATAATCGGAATAGTCAAGGACAGGTCCGAAGATTATACGGCTTTCATAACAACAAGGAAAGAACACATAGATGCTCTGGTAAAGGCGGGAGCGGATCATATAGCAATGGACTGTACCGATGTCACCAGACCCGAAGAGTTATCAACTCTATTTAGCCATTTAAGGGAAAATTATCCGAAAGTATCTATAATAGCGGATATTTCGAGTATCGACGATGTTAAAAAAGTATCCACTCTTAAACCCGATTATTGGTCCACGACCCTTTCCGGTTATACGTATTATTCAAAAAATGCTGAAAAACCTGATTTCAAATTGCTCAAAGAGATCATTTCTCAATCGGATATTCCCGTTATTGCCGAAGGGAATTATTCTGAACCCGGACAGGTCAGAAAAGCCCTGTTGATCGGAGCTTATTCCGTTGTAATAGGTTCTGCAATAACGAGACCACAACTGATTACAAAAAAATTCACGGAGTTCGTCGAAGATTTAAAAACCAGGGAGACGAATAAGGCCATTGGCATCGATATCGGCGGTACATGGATAAGATACATCACAACGGATATAAAGGGAAAAATAATAAAATCGGGTAAAGTTAAAAATCCTTCAAACTCGACTAAGGAAAAAATATTTAGCACTTTAAAAAATGTAATTGATGATCTTATGAGCCCCGATGTTAAATACATCGGAATTTCCACGGCGGGCAGGGTGGATGTTTCAAAGGGTAAAATTCTGTTCGCAACCGGTAACATCGTGGACTGGTCGTCGGCCGATTTAGGGACCTTCATCGAAAAGAATTATGATATTTTTCCATACGTTAACAACGATTCGAATTGTGCCGCCCTGGCTCAATTTTACGAAACGGAAGATACTCTGGATTCTTTAGCACTGATTACCGTTGGAACGGGTGTTGGCGGCGGATTTATTGTGAACGGCCATGTCATGAATGGAATAAAGGGTGGCAGTGGCGAAATAGGCCATATTATTTATCCCGGAAATGGAAAAAAGTGTACATGTGGAAAGACCGGATGTATAGAAACCTTGATCAACGGGAAAAATCTTCTGGACATTTTTACAGATGAGAAAAAAGATGATGAAAAGATGAAGGAATATTCAGAACATTTCGCATGGCTGATAGACACAATGAATTCGACGATTGAAGTAGAAAAGATTTTTTTAGGGGGAGTAATTTTAAAATACGGCGATGAAATACTGAATTCGATAAGAGAAGAAGTGATCAGGATAAATCCGTTCTTTGACCCCGAAAATATATGTTTTACAAATTCAGGGGAATTCGCAGGATGTATCGGTTCTGCCAAACATTCCATACTGCATCCATCGGAGGTAAAAAATGAGTGATTCTTTGGCACTGTTGCATAAAAGATCCGAAACAATGACCAAATCCGAAAAAAGAATCTATAATTATATTATCTCAAACACCAGGGAAATGCTGAAACAGACGATAAGTGAACTGGCGTCTCTATGCAATGTGAGTGATGCGACGATCGTCAGGTTCTTTCAAAAACTGAAATACGAATCGTTCCAGGAATTTAAATTGACTCTGGCTTCCCAGATTGAAAATAATAACGATGAAAAGGATCTGGAAGATCAGGATCTGACGATCAACGAAAATGACAGCGAAGAACTGATATTGAACAAAATCGGGAAAAATTGCATAAACGCGATTGAAAACACACTGTCTATCGTGTCGATCGATGATTATATAAAAGCGGCCAACATGATACGTGCGGCTTCCAAAATCCTTATTTTTGGCGTCGGATCTTCTTCCGCAATTGCCGATATACTGGAATATAAATTGATCCGTCTGGGATATCCCGCTTTTTCTTTTAAAGATCCTCACATGCAGGCTTTTTCAGCCGCCAACCTGAAATCTACGGATGTAGTCATCGGAGTGAGCAATTCGGGCTCGACGAAGGACACTCTGGATTCGCTTAAAGTCGGAAAATCTCACAACGCATCATCAATATGTATCACGGAACATTTGAACTCGCCTATAACAAAATATGCCGATATCATACTGGAAACTTCTTCCGGGGATAATCATTTAAAAAGCGGGGCGGGCAGGTCCATTCTAGCTCAGGCTTTTACCGTCGAATATTTAACCGCTTTACTTTTCTCCATGGACAGAGCAAAGAGTATCGAAGCCGGAAAAGAAACCGCTAAAGCGGTTATAAACAAACTTTATTGAAGACAACGAGGAGTGATTTTTATGAAAAGAGTTATAATTTTTTTGTTCGTGGCTGTTTTTTCCTTTACAGGATTTTCCAAGCCTCTCATAACGGGAGCATTTATACAACTGGACAGTATTTTAAATAATTATTCTGAAGAAGACTGGGAAAGAGAAATAGGTTATATGAAGGATATCGGAATAGATACTATAGTCGTCCAATATTCAAGATATGGAGACAATTTTTATTATCCCTCAAAATATTCAGAGGATGAAGAATTACCCGACGAAAGCCTGCTTGACCTTTCCGTCGATGTGAATGAAAATGCGAGGTATCTGAAGATTCAGATCCCGTGCACCAGCAGAGAATGGACGCTGATCACTGAAATTGAAATCATTTCAAATTCAAACAACATAGCCCCCGATTCCATATATGAATTCAATGTAGAACCGAGTAAAAATTATCCCGATGGCGGAAAAATTGTGGATGAAAAATCTCAGTACAGTTGGAACAGTATGGTAGGTTGGGACTATCCCGGTAAAACGATAGAAATAAATTTTGATTTAAAGAAAAATGTATTCATCGATAAAGTCATCATCACTTTTTTAAAATCGGATGTTTCTGCGGTAGAGTTACCTGAAGATGGATACAACGTTTTGTTGAAAACCGACGGTGATTATTCCGAACCATTGAACGCTTCATGGAACGAATTCGAGAACGAATCGGAAAAGGACCCTTTGAAAAATATTTTAGAGGTTTCCGAAAAAAATTCCATGGATGTTTTCATGGGATTGGGTTTGAATCCAGATTACTGGAGTGGAAGTTTTGATGTTGATAAAGAACTCTCGGAAAATAAGAAGGTCCTGACGGAATTATTCAGTCTGTATAAAAATTTCAATTCTTTAAAGGGATGGTACCTTCCCGAAGAACTTGAAGACAGATCGTTCAACACCGAAGATAAAAAGAATGATGTTATCAAATATTTGAAAGGAATAAAAACATATTCCAAATTTCTGACAAAAAAACCCATTATGATTTCTCCTTATTTCGGAATGAATCCAAATGGACTGAAGTACGGAGAATGGTGGGAAGATATTCTGAAAGAAGTGAATATTGACATTATTGCCATGCAGGATGGAGTCGGCACACACAGAACGAACGTTGAGGAGTCGACGAAAGTTTTTGAAGATCTTCAGCCCGTAATGGAGAAATATGGAGTGGAATTCTGGGCAAACAATGAAGTTTTTGACCAGATCCACGGATGGCCTGTAGATATTGGGAACTGGAAATCGGAACCCGCAAATATTGAAAGGGTTTTAGATCAGCTGAACAGCATGAATCCCTACGTAAAAAAACTTATCATCTTTGATTTTCCACACTATATGAGCCCTACCGACGGTGGAAAAGCCGAAGAATTGTATAACGATTACTTATATTATTTTAATGAACAGGAGGAGTGAATATGAAAAAAGTGATAATTCTTTTAATTATTTTTATATCCTTCGTTTCCTTCGCTTTTTCGAAGGATGAAATCGTATTTTGGTATGCGTGGGGAGGTCACGAAGGGGATGCTCTCCTGGAACTGGTTAATGAATTCAACGGAATGCAGGACGATCTGTACGTAAGGGCGGTTTACGTACCTATTGGCGGAGGCGAAAAGATAATGGCAACGTTGGCGGGGAATTCCACTCCGGATGTGGTAACCGTCTGGGACTGGATGGTTGTTCCACTGGGATACAACGGAGCACTTCTTCCTCTGAATGACCTTCTCATTTCGGCCGGGTACGATGAAAATGCGTATTTACCAAACATCTGGAATTACGGTGTGTACGAAGATGTCAAATATGGAGTCCCGACGACTCTGAACCTGTACGCCTTCATGTGGAACAAAAATTTATTCGAGGAATTCGGTCTGGACTCGGATAATCCTCCCACCGATATAGAACAGTTGAATGAGTACAACGATATATTTTTTAAAGAGGACAGCAGGGGAAATATAAGAAGGCTGGGATTTTTACC
>JASGMR010000019.1 GCA_030156385.1 Kosmotogales bacterium | reverse complement strand
TTTTTTCGTAACGTTATTCAATCTTATTTCCGGCATAATTATCCTCCTATTCCTTTGTCTATCGAAGCTCCTGTTATTTTATTCAAAATGTAATAAGATAAGAGTACAACCGCAATTATAAGCAGGACGATTGCGTTTGCATATTGGTCCCACCCTTTCTCATTGTACTGAAACAACATAGTGGTCAGTATTCTGGTTGAAGGTGTTACGAGCAGGATATAAAGAGACAGCTCCCTCATGCTGGATATGAAAGGCAGCATATAACCGGAAACGAACGCTGATTTCTGAATTGGGATTATTATCCTGATCATCCTTTTCCACCACTTAATTCCAAAAATCATGGCCGCTTCTTCTATTTCTTTTCCAAGCTGCAACACCGCATTTATTCCCGCCCTTGTGGCAAAGGGAAGATATTTAACTGCACCAGCTATCACGAGTATGGCAAAGGTTCCGTAAAGTGCCGGAATCGGCCCCCTGTTCACCGCAAACATAGATAAATAAATCGCTCCGAAAGCCATACTGGGGATCAGATAGGGAAAGAAAGCCAGTCTATCCAGCAAATTGGATAGAGGTTTTCCCCTCGTTTTTACCACCGAATAGCCGACAAGTATTCCCACCGTCCCTGCTATCAGCGCGACCAGTATCGATAAACTGACACTGTTCCAGAGTCCCTGAAGAATGTATTTGTTTTTGAGAATTCCCGGCTCCCCATTTGCGATATCCGGTTGTCCTTCACCGGCCCAGAAAATGGTCGATAAATTATCAAACGAATAATCTCCCGGAACGACTAAAAACGATTGCAGGGCAAAAGTTCCAAGGGGAACGATGGTTATAATGATCAGTACAACCAACAGCGCTATGGAAATAACATTTCTGAATCCCTTCAAATTGACCCTTGAAATATTCGAAGCTTTTCCCGTAACAGTGGTGTAGGATCTTCTTCTGCCTATGAGGATCTGATTTACCGTCAGAATCAGAGTTCCTATAACTATCATAACCAGGGCTATCAGATATCCGTAGCCCGGATTAACCCCATTCAGGGTTCTGAATAACTGAGTCGTCAGTACCTGATACCTGACGGGAGAACCTAAAAATGCCGGAACGGCAAAGGCACTCATAGCACTTGAAAAAACGAGAAGAAAAGTAGAAAGTACCGCCGGAAGTACGATAGGAATCGTTATTTTTCTGAATATCTTCAGCCTCGATGCCTTGAGTATAACCGCCGCTTCTTCAAGATTCGCATCCATATTTCTCAGTATTCCACCTATTAAAATGTAGGCAAAGGGCGCATAATGAAGCCCGAGAACCACAACGATCGGGAAAAAACCATACGCGAACCAATCGGCGGTTTCTATTCCTGTCAGAGCGGTGAAAATACCCTGTGCTCCACCTATACGGCTGTTTTTGAAAAAGTTAAGCCATGCCATGGCAAGTGTCCATGATGGCATTATATATGGGAGTATTATCATCGTTGAAATAACTCTTCTGAATCTCAGATTCGTTCTGGTAACCAGCCAGGCCAATAATCCCCCAACACTTATGGCTATAGCACAGGTAATAAGGGAAACGATTATTGTATTCAAAAGTGGTTGGTAAAAAAGAGAATAACTGTATTTGCCGGTAAAAACATTATTCCAGTGATATGTTGTGAAATCTCCTATTTCCGAACCTCTTATTCTCATCCTTTCGGCAGAATGAACCGAAAAAGTATCCATCACTATGGATACCAGAGGAAGGATTATCAAATAAGAAAGAATTATTATGAGCAAAATCAGAATAATATGTTCCGGTTTCGAGAAATAGGTTTTAACTCTATTGATCATTTTATTCAATTTATCTCACCCTGATATTAAAAATGGGGGTTTTACAGATCCCCCATTTCAATTTTATTTCTAGTAAACCAGACTGCCCCAGAAGTCTTCAACATCGGCCCTGTTGTAAAAAATGTATTCCCCATCTTCTCCAACAAGTAACAGCTTCCAGACTTCAAAGGTATTATCACCAGGATATACTTTTATTTCAGGATTGGCACAATAAGTTCCCTCCGAAGTATTCCAGGGTTCAAATCCTTCTTCAGTATACAGAAATTCCATGAACAGCTTTGCCGCATTCGGATGTTGTGCATTTTTTACCATCAAAAGATAGCTGGGATAATAAAACCCCGCGAATGGTTCCATCGCCATAATGGGCATTAGCGCAAGATCCTTGGTTTCTCTGTATCTTACTTTTGTGTAAGCAAAAAGTCCTATCGCATCTATGCCCTCACCTTTCACTCCTATAGATTCCGCCATTTTAGTGTCACTTCCAAAAAGAACCAACCCATTCTCCAGAATCGCTTTTATCCATTCATAACTCGCGTTTTCCGTTGTCAGTTCAATTTCTTCCCCGTAATAATCCTCGTATGCCTGCGCGATTTTTGTCGACCAGTAATCATCGGTTATCATAGTCAGAAAGTTCATATTTACACCTTCCTGGAAGGGATCCTTGAAGAAAAACTGCCCTTCAAAAGCAGGATCTGCCAGTGCCCAGATATTAAATGCAGGTGGGGCTAAAAAGGTTTGGGAATTGTAACAGAACACTTTGCTTATAAAAGTGAATACCAGAGGATCCTGAAATTCTTCCGGTATAACATCAACCAGCGCTTCCGGAACTACCGAATAAACATAACCGGTATCCAGCAATTCTCCAAATACTCTGCCGGAATCCTGAGCAATTACAAAATCCGCTCCGGAAATACCACTCTGAACTTCCTTCGAAACTTTTTCAATTAATTCATAGTCATGAAGATTATATGCTTCAACTTCTATTCCATATTTTTCCTGAAATGCTTCCGCAGCATTCGCTATTCTGCTGGTTATAGAATATACAGTAACCTTTCCCTCTTCTTTTGCAGCATTTATCAACTCTTGCGAAGCTGCAAAAAGTACCCCCGTAAACAAAATCAATAATGCTATAACAAATATTTTTTTCATAATGCTCCTCCCAATTTTAATTTTTTGAAACTTTGTATTATTTTATCATATTTATTTTTTCAGTATTAACTATTTGTTTTTAAAATTAAATATTTTATATCCAAAATATATTTTATCCTGTGTTATTTTTTTTTAAGAAACTATAAAATTCATAGAATACATTTCGTTGGTTTATTCATTAAACTGTGGGCTATGTTATTCGGATATACGGCATTATGAAATACTTTTAATAATTAAAAAATCCGCATCCACCGTTGTTTTTTTATTATCCCTTTTAAATCCTTCCCTGCTGATGTCGTACTCCCCCCAAGGGGGAGAATTTCTAATAATTCGTCACCTTTTTTATTCCTCCCCTGGGCTATACGAAATCCTGAATAATCATTGGAACATTGATGATTCAAGCAGATTTCTAAGTTTAAGAATCACTTAGTACAGTGATTCTTCATAGGAAGTGGTTACGAAGTAACTGGAGAAAAGTTGTACTTTACTTTTCGCTAGGGGGCGCAAACCTTTTATTTTTAACTGTAAATTTTCACTGTTAATTCTTCGATCACTGTTACGTATTCACCCCCTTCCCTACTGATGCAGTACTTCCCCGAGGGGGAGATCTTCTAAACAGTTCCCTTTCTTTTTTGTTCCTCCCCTTGGGGAGGTCCATGCTATGCATGGGGAGAAAAGTTGTATTTTACTTTTCGCTGGGGGTGAAAGCTTCTATTCTCTGATAACTTTTAGTGCTTTTTAATTCTTCGTCAGGCTGTTTGTTAACGTTACTTGTTTTACCCCCCTCCCTCCTTTCAGGAGTACTCCCCCAAGGGGGAGAATCTCTAAACAGTTCCCTTTCTTTTTAGTGTAAAATGCAGCTTTTCTGCATTTCAGCGATTCATTCAGCTTTTAAATAAAATCAACAAAATTTTTATGATAGTTTTTTCGCCAGACACTGTTTTCTATCTGTTATCAATTATCCGTTATCTCTTTTCTATGATTCTTTTCGGCCTTTAAGCGATTGGAAAAAACGCAGAGAAATAATTGTTATATTATAAAGGTGTCCCCTTTTATCTTCATTGTCTTTTTCTGAAAGCAGATGAATTGATTTTTTTATTAATCAATTGAAGATTCATATAATGTTATCTTACATGACTTAATATGATTTATATTTGTATAATTTGTATATGTTCGACATGTGTTAAAATGAATTTATAGCACCATAAAAAAATTTGAAAAGGGGGGATTTCTACGAAAAGAAAATTGTGGAAATCGATATTTATCTTGGTAATCATCACTCTGTTTTTTTCGGTTAGCAGTCTTTTTGCCAACTCAGAAGAACGGGTAATCACAATTTTACAAACATCGGATCTGCATGGCAGAATTTATGCTTATGATTACGCGACCGATTCGGTGGATAACGATGCCGGTCTTGCAAAAATTGCAACTCTTATAGTAGAAGAAAGAGGAAAATATCCCGATGCGATACTGATTGACGGCGGAGACATTATACAGGATAACAGTGCTTCTCTTTTTCATAATCTTCCTGTACACCCGATGATTGAGGCATTGAATGATCTGGATTACGATGTCTGGGTACTGGGAAATCACGAATTCAATTTTGGTCTTGATATCCTCGAAAAAAATATCAAGGGTTTCAATGGCGTGGTTTTATCGACAAACATTTACAAAGAGGGTACGGATGAAAGGTACATAGATCCTTATGCGATATTCGATGTAAATGGAATCAAAGTTGCTATCATAGGTATGATTCCCCCTCTCGTTCCAATATGGGAAGCGAGTAATCCTTCACATTTTGAAAATCTCGAATTCAGATCTGTCGTCGAAGAAACAAAAAAAGCTCTGGATGAACTGGAAGGAAAATACGATGTTCTCATTGGCGCCTATCATATAGGAGCAAATGGAGAAACCGGTTACGAAGGCGTCAGGGAAATTGCGAATGCTTTTCCTCAATTCGACGCTATCTTCGCAGGACATGAACATGCAACTACTAACGAAGTGGTTAACGGTGTGAGAATAATTGAACCGGGAAAATACGGTTGGGCACTCGCCGAAGTTCAGGTAAAACTGGATAAAGAAGATGAAAAATGGGTGGTAAAGGAAGTAACTTCAGAAAATATTGAAACAAGTTCAGTCAAAGAAGATCCTGAGATTCTGGAAAAATATAAATTTGTACACGAAACATCTCTGGAAGATGCTAACAAAGTCGTTGGAAAAATAACGGCGGATTTCATAGAATCACCGGATTACATAACGGGTGAAGATGCGATCACCACTATGCCAACAGCTCAAATAGAAGACAACGCGGTTATCGATCTCATAAATGAAGTTCAGAAATATTATGCAGCTGCGGATGTCAGTTCTGCCGCACTCTTCAACTTCGGGTCGAATTTAAAAGAGGGCGATTTCAAGAAAAAGGATGTCGCATTTATATACAAATACGATAACACATTGATGGGTGTAAATATAACAGGTGAAAATTTGCTCAAATATATGGAATGGTCTGCAAATTACTACAACACCTGTAAGGACGGAGATATAACGATAAGCTTCAATCCCAATGTAAGGGGTTACAATTACGACATGTTCTCAGGAATGACATACGAAATAGATCTGAGCGAACCTTCGGGAAGCAGAATAAAAAATGTACTCATAGACGGAAAACCACTTGACAAAGATGCTGTCTACAAACTCTCCCTCAACAATTACCGCTTCGGAACTTTGAAGAGTCTTGGATTGATCAACGATGAAGACAAGTATTATGATTCATACGAGGAATTCCAGGACGGAGGAAGAGTGAGAGATTTGATAATAAAATACACGCAGGAAGTTAAAAATGGTGTTTTGGAACCTTCCGTTGACAACAACTGGAAAATAGTGGGAATCGATCTCGACAGCCCTTATAAGGAGGAAGTTTTTGAACTTGTAAGAGAAGGCGTCATCAAAATTCCAACATCCGAAGATGGTAGAACATTGAATGTAGAATCGCTGAATATATACGAATTAATCGATGAGGGCATAATAGATGCCAAAGACACTTCAAAAATCTTTGAAAATTATCTTCTTAAAGTGGCATAATTTTTTGAATTTCAGGAAAGCCGACCTTTACAGGTCGGCTTTTTTATTCATAATAAAAGTATTTTTCTGAAATTTCACATAAATACACAACAAAAAAATTGTCTTTAAAACTGCCTTTAAAAATTTTTTTCACAACAACTTCTTTATGTTCAAAAACAGTTTTTCCAAAGTTACCTTTATGAATGATTTTATAATTAATATTTTTTTAAACATCATTATAAAACATATCCAGAAGTTTTTAATAATAAGGTAATACTTTCTTTCTCTTTATAATAAAATTAATATATAAATAATATATGTGGTAAAATTAATTCTGAGAAAATTTTTAATTCACATACGGGAGGTGTATTATGAAAAAATTTTTGTTGATTTTTGTTATTTTTTCTATTGTGGTTAGCTTTGGATTTGCAGCGGAATTTGTTAAAGCATACACAACGCTTGAAGAACCCCTTGCAAAAGAATTGTTTGAAAAATTTGAAGCGGAAACAGGTATCAAAGTTGAATGGGTAAGACTCTCAACAGGAGAATGTACAGCCAGATTAGAAGCCGAAAAAGAAAATCCTCAGGCATCCATCTGGGTAGGTGGAGTTGGTTTAGGGCATATAGAAGCCAAACAGAAGGACCTGACTACTCCTTATAAATCCCCAATGAGTGCAAATACACCGGAGGAATACAGGGATCCTGAATATTACTGGATAGGTCTCTATATAGGTCCTCTCGCTTTCGCAACGAACAACGACAGGGCTGCGGAACTTGGGATTGAACCTCCAAAAGGTTGGTTTGAGATCATCGATTCCGAGTACAGAGATATGATAAGGGTCGCGAACCCCAATACTTCCGGAACAGCCTACAACGTTATTACAACGATTCTGCATCTTTTCCACGAAGATGAGGATCTCACATTCATGTATCTGGAAGAACTGGATAAGAATGTAAATATGTACACTAAATCGGGTTCGGCAGGCGGGAAAGATTGTGCTATCGGAGAAACGCCTCTTGCCATAGGTTATGCACATGACCTGGTAAGGTTGAAGGAAAACGGCGCCCCCATAACAATAACAGTTCCAAGAGAGGGTACGGGTTTTGAAATCGCTTCCATGTCCCTTGTAAAAGGCGGTGGGGAACCAGTAAACGCCAAGAAACTTTACAACTGGATGCTCGGAGAAGAAGCTCAGAAAATTCTGGCTTCATGGTACGTGGTACCCGTCTCGGAGATCGCTCCTCAGGACGCGATTGCCATCGATGTTAACGAGCTTGAAACCGTAGATCAATTACTCGAATGGGACGCGGCAAATAAAACGAGACTCTGTGAAAGATGGACTGAAGAAATAGGTTCAAATTAAATATTACTACTTTGCGGCCGTTCGGCCGCTTTTTCAAATTAAGGGGGAACCATGTTCAGTAAGAAAAAAATCATTATTTTCATTATTCTTGCCTTCTTCGTTTTGATACTGGATTTCTGGATATTCAACACTCTGAAAACGGACTTTATAAAAACCGTTGAAGAGATGTACGAAACAAATGCACAATCAATTGCAGATGGTGCTCCAAGAAATCCTGAAGATGTACAGAACTGGATAAACAATCTTCAGCTACAGGAGGGTAATTCAGTTTTATACATAGTGGGCAGCCCTTTCTCCGTGAAGGACCTTTACAGTATTTCAGAAAACGAAAGACTAACAGAGTACTTTAACAAAAACAAAGAATCTCCGGAATTTCTGGATGCGATGGAATCCAGTGCCTATGGTGAAAAATATATTCTGAGCGATTCCGTTAAAATCGATAACAATAAAAAAATGATCATATTCGTTCCGGTTACAGATCCGGAATGGTGGGAAACGGTTGGAACTCTTTTAATATCTTTCGACCAAAAACCCATCAACGATTTCACGGATCTTTTGAATGTTTTTGCCATCGCAATATTCTCTCTTTTTGTTATAGTTTATTTCTTTGGAAAATTCACCAGAGATCCTGTTACCAATTATTTAATAATAATAATTTTCGTCATTATTGGAATATTCATAGCATTTCCTTTATACCAGGCTGTTAAACTGACATTCCTTGAAAACGGCTCTTTTTCGCTGGATCTGTGGGTAAAAATACTGACCAAAGGACAATATCTGGAAGCTTTATGGGGATCAGTAAAATTAGGTCTCATAACCGCAACCTGTTCTACACTTATAGGTTACCTCTTCGCATTTTCAGTCACCAGAATGCGTCTGAAGGGGAAAAAATTCTTTTCAATTATGGCAACACTTCCAATAATTTCTCCGCCATTTTCTCTGACTCTCTCGATCATATTATTATTCGGAAACAACGGACTGATAACCAAACAGCTCCTAAATATCTCCGATTCGATCAGTATATATGGGCTTGGTGGTTTGGTAGTAGTTCAAACTATGGGAATGTTTCCCATAGCTTTTCTCACCCTCTCAGGCGTTTTAGAATCGATTGATTCCACGCTGGAGGACGCCGCATTGAATTTGAGGGCGAGTAAATGGCAGACTTTCAGAACGGTTACATTGCCTCTGTCTATACCAGGAATAGCCTCTTCGTGGCTGCTCGTTTTCACCACATCCCTTGCAGATTTTGCAAATCCCCTGATGCTGGCGGGAAAATACAAAGTTCTGTCGGTGGAGGCATATATGGAAGTCACCGGTTTGAACCGTTTGAATTATGGCGCCGCTCTGTCCTTGTTATTACTCGTTCCAACGGCCACGGCTTTTCTGCTGCAGCGCTACTGGGTGAATAAAAAATCGTATGTGACGATAACGGGTAAACCTTCGGCAAGATTGACCGAACTGACCAACAAGCCAACCAAAGCATTTCTCATAACCGCCATGGTGCTTGTGACGGTATTTCTGATCAGTCTGTATGGGACCATCATAGCCGGTTGCTTCGTTAAAAATTGGGGAATCGATTACTCGTTCACGCTTGAAAACTGGCCGGAAGCTCTGTCAAGAGGTAAAGATGCCATCTTCGATACATTGACACTCGCCGCAATAGCCACTCCAATCGCGGGGATACTTTCGATGCTGGTGGCTTTCATAGTGGTAAGAAAAAAATTCATAGGAAAAAGACTACTGGAAATCGGTGTAATGATACCCTTCGCCGTACCTGGGACCATGATAGGTATAAGTTATATACTGGCTTTTAACACGCCTCCTATACTGCTCGTCGGTACCGCATCAATAATCATAATAAACTACATCGTCAGAGAATTGCCCGTGGGAGTTGAGGGGGGCATAGCAGTACTAAAACAGATGGATCCGGCTATCGAAGAGGCCGCTCAGGATCTTGGAGCAGGACCGGGCAGAATTTTCAGAACCATCCTTCTGCCACTTATAAGACCTGCGTTCATTTCGAGCCTTTCATATACATTCGTCAGGTCGATGACCGCGGTAAGTGCTGTTATTTTCCTTATTTCCGCGAACTGGTATCATATGACCGTTTTAATATACAATTTCTCGGAAAATTTGAGATTCGGACTTGCGAGTGTTTTATCTACGACATTAATCATCATAGTTCTTGCGGTATTCGGATTGATGAGATTGCTTTTACCGAAAAATGATTTACTGACAAAGACAATTACTAAATGAGGTGACTTTTATGGCTGTGAACTCACTACCCGTTACTTTAAAAAATATCACAAAAATTTTTATAGATCCACATTCAAAAAGCAGAGTTGTGGCGGTGGATGATATTTCCATCAGGATAAATGCCGGTGAACTGGTGACCTTGCTAGGTCCCAGCGGGTGTGGTAAAACGACAACTTTGAGGATGGTTGCCGGATTTGAACTACCGACGAAGGGAAAAATTTTCGTCGGGGATAATGAAATTACGATGCTTCTGCCCAATCAAAGGGATACCGCCATGGTCTTCCAGAGCTATGGGTTGTTTCCCCATATGACGGTAGCTCAAAATGTGGGATATGGATTGAAAATAAGAAAAATACCGAAAAATCAGATAAATAAAAAGGTCAATGAAATTCTCGATCTGGTTGGTTTATCTGATCTGGGTGACAGACCTCCGGCTAGGCTTTCCGGGGGTCAGCAGCAAAGGGTTGCTCTGGCCAGAGCATTGATCGTTGAACCTTCCGTTCTTCTTTTGGATGAACCACTTTCAAATCTGGATGCTCTATTGAGAGAACAGATGAGAATAGAGATAAGAAGAATTCAGAAAAGTCTCGGCATTACTGCGATATATGTTACACACGACAGAATAGAAGCGATGAGCCTGTCGGACAGAATAATAGTAATGAATAAGGGAAAAATAGCCCAGGTGGGTTCCCCTTCGGAAATATATATAAATCCAGCTTCGGAATTCGTTGCAGGATTCATAGGAAAGGCCACGTTCTTCCCCGTTAAAATCGATTCTGTAGAATTGGGAGTTGCGAGAGTATTTCTGGATGATAAAGAAATAAGAATAAAAAGAGGTGCCAAAGAAACAGAAGGTTCCGAAACGGGAAGAATCCTGACAAGACCTGAATCCTTAAAGCTGGTTGAAAAGGGGACCGGGCAAATAACAGGAACTGTTAAATACAATGTCTATCTGGGAAATACAGTGGAATCTTACATTCAAACCAAATTTGGAGAACTGATGGCTCAAATAGATAATCCCGCTATAAATAAAATTTATGACGAAGGTAAACAGGTGGACATTGAAATAAAACCGGAAATATCTAAACTGTTTGCAAGCGAATGATCATATAAAAATCCATACGTATTTTTTCTCCTTAACAATCAAAAAACGGGCAAGACATTTGAATTTGATGTCCCCCGTTTTTTTATTAAAAACAGACCTTTCTTCCTTGAAAGTTCAGAACTTTTTTATTTTACACACTGCACTCCGGGTAAATATAACTCATTGAGATTTTCTATCGCTTTATCCAGATGTTTTTGAGAATTTTTCAGACAAAATTTCATGTGCCCGGGAAACAGTTCCTTCATACCTTTTTCCTCCATTTTGTCTTATCTGGAAATTCTTCCAGATCCAGAACCATTTTTAAGAGCCAGAACTTCTCCGGCCGTTGAAACATTGAAATCCCCAGGAATCGTGTGTTTTAAACAGGAAGAAGCAACGGCGAAATTAACAATATCTTCGGGATTCATTTCATTCAACGTTCCGTATATGAAACCCGATGCAAATGAATCTCCCCCTCCAACTCTGTCTATTATGTGAATATCGTATTTATCTGAAACGAAAAATTTCTCACTGTACAGGCAGACCGCGGACCATCTGTTTATGTTGGCCAATATACTCTCTCGCATCGTTATGGCGACGGACTCAAAATTAAATTTTCTCTTGAGCTCATTACATATAAATTCATAATCTTCGATTTTCAGAGTTCCTTTTTCAACATCGGAATTCTCTGATTTGATTCCAAAGACCCTTTCCGAATCCTCTTCATTTGCAAATAAAATATCAACATATTCCATTAACTCCGTCATCACTTCATTTGCTCTTTTTTCGCTCCAGAGATTTTTCCTGAAATTCAGATCACACGATACTTTTACATTGTTTTTCTTTGCCTCTTTCAATGCTTCCAAAGTGATTTCGACAATATTTTCCCCGAGTGCCGGTGTTATTCCCGTAAAATGGAACCATTCTGCGTCTTTGAAAATTTCCTTCCAGTCATAATCGCCGATATTTGAATTTGAAAAAGCTGAATTCGCTCTGTCATAAATAACCTTCGATGGCCTTTGAGAAAAACCTGGCTGCAGATAATAGGTTCCCATTCTTTCTCCAGGTTTTTTATTGATCTTTGAGGTATCAACTCCATATTTATTCAAATTCATAATAGCCATCATGCCAAGTTCGTTGTCCGGAACGCTGCTCACAAACTCCGTATCAATCCCGTTAAAGGCCAAAAATACGCTCACGTTTGATTCCGCTCCACCATTGCAAACGGAAAACATGGTCGAATTGAAAAGTTTTTCGTGGTTGACGGGTGTGAATCTCGCCATTATCTCTCCAAAGGTCACTACTTTTTTCAAATCTCATCACCTCCAAATATCGTACAGAGTTTTTTGTTTATCAATATCGCTTTTTCTTCGACTTCCTTCAAAGAGCCCTTCGTCAGACTTCCTCCTATTCCAACGGCAATCGCGCCAGCTTTAAACCATATATCAAAATTATCTACAGTTATTCCTCCAGTTGGAATAAATTTAAAATCCGGGAATGGACCTTTCATTGAAGAAATAAACTTTGGACCCGCAACGACCGCCGGGAATAGTTTTAAAATTTCATTTCCCTGTTTTCTTGCAAAAACCGCTTCCGTCGGAGTCAATATCCCAGGAATATAGGGAACATTCCTTTCTTTACATAAATTATTAACATCCATTGAAAAATGTGGCGAAACAACATACTTTGCCCCATTATCAATGGCCTTGTTTGCAGAAAAACTATCGTTCACCGTTCCCGCTCCCAATACGATTTTTTCTCCGTATTTCACCGCCAAAGAGTCTATTATTTTATCTGCCTTTGGAACGGTAAACGTTACCTCTAAATTCACAATGTTGTTCTTCACCAGGATGTCACATAAATCAAGAACTTTTTCAAAATCATCTCCCCTGATAACAGGTATTATTTTGTTGTCCACTATTTTTTTCAAAACACTGTTCATTTTTCATTTCCTCCCATTTTTCCCAATCTCGAAGAGATTTCCTCCGCTATTTTAATAACTTTCTCTGCCGTTCTATCAATATTTTCCTGATTGAACCATTTCAGAGGAATTATGACGCTCAAGGCACCCACAACCTTGTTCGTATAATCAAATACCGCGGAACCCACACATTTGATTCCCAATTCATTTTCTTCATCATCGAGTGCATAATTTCTTTTTTTAATATTTTCCAGTTCTTTCAACAACTCTTCTTTATAGATTATTGTATTTTTTGTAATAGGCTTCAGTTCAATTTTATTGAAATATTCTCCCAGTTCATTTTTTGAAAAATTTGAAAGAATGGCTTTTCCAAACGCTGTACAGTATAAATCTCTTTTCATTCCTATTCTTGACATCGTAGGAATTGTGTCCACACCCTCTATTTTGTCTATATAAATACCGTAATATTCTTTGCGTATCACAAAATGACACGTCATTCTGGTTTCCTCCATCAACTTCGTCAACAGAGGATGTTCAACTTCATGAATTTCGTTATTCCTCAGAATCATACTGGACATGTCCACGATCTTGTATGAAGGAAAATATTTTGAAGAACTCTCTTCCTTATACAAATACCCACAATCCACAAGGGTCATAACATGTTTATAAGCAGCCGGAGAAGTCATTGAAAGTGCCTTTGCAATGTTCATCAATTTTACTCCTCCCTTTGATGCTATTACATACTCAAGAATTTTTAACGATTTTTCCAGTGATGAAAGTTTCATTTTTTCTCCTTAATTAACTATTAGTTAATGGTATTTACTTATGGTTAATGTGTTTTTATGATAGCTCAATTTTTTCTTTGAAACAAATACCATATTTCACAATAATAAATACCTGTAGGTAATTAAAGATAATTAAAAAGAATTTTGTCGGTATTTCTCATCATTATAAACACAACTTTCAATTCCTGTTTTATTTTTTTATGAAAAAAGCATAATACTTCTTTGAATTTTTTTACCCTTTATTATTACTGGATCTTTTGAGAACTTTTAATTTCAATTGGCTCTTTTTTACTCTCATGAAAAATTATTTAAAGATATTAAAAAAAATTTTTTAAATAAAAGGATTAAATTTAAACCGTATAATATCGCTGCAGTTTTTTATTTTTTAATTCAGTTAAATATCAAAGAAGAATTTCATTGAGATCAACGAGATTAATTCTTAATTGATGCATTTTTTCTCCTTCTGATTTATATATGGTTCAACATGTATAGAAATATTAGTCTTTTCACCAAACTTTTTTCTCAATTTCATTTCCAGTCTCTCTGTTAATTTATGTGATTTATATACACTTAACTCAGGCAGAACATTTATATGAAATTCCATGGATATCGAATCCCCTATTTTCCTTGTTTTCAGATCATGGAGATTCATTATACCTTCCACTTCCTTTGAAATTGATATAATTTCATTTCTTGTATCAATATCCACAGCACAATCCAAAAATTGATTTATGGAATCTTTAAGAATATTTATACCGGTTTTTATTATTAAAATGCTCACAAGTAATGATGCAATAGGATCAAGAACCCTCCAGTTCTCTCCGAGAAGTATTGCTCCCCCAATACCAATAGAAGTAGCAATTGAAGAAAAAGCATCTGATCTGTGATGCCACGCATTTGCAATGATTGCCTGACTGTTTATTTTTCTACCGACTATGATAGTGTATCTATACAGCAATTCTTTTACTCCGATAGATATAAATGCGGCAACCAAAGCTATTATACCCGGTGGTTCAAGAACGTTTCCTGAAAAGAACAAAATAAGATTTGAAAACCCTCTGTATGCTATACTAAAACCTGCAATTATTAACATAACACTTATAGCTGCAGATGAAAGAGTTTCAAATCTTCCATGTCCATAATTATGATTTGCATCGGCCGGTTTACCAGAAATCCTGAAACCAAATATAACCACAATATCTGAAACAAAATCGGAAAATGAGTGTATTCCATCTGCAATCATCGCGTTTGAATTTCCAAAAATACCTGCCAGAAGTTTACCTGCAGTCAAAATAACATTGGCTAAAAAACCGATTAAAGTTATTTTTATTCCCTGGTTGTATCTCTTTGTACTCATAATAACCCCTTTCTATTAATTAGTTAATACTAACTAATTTTATTCAAAAAAATTTTCTACACTTTTTGTAATAACTTTGAAAAAATCTTTATTAATTGTAGTGTCTCTGAATCATTAAGATTTTGAATTATTTTACATGCAAAATCTTGATGAGCCCTCTCGTGTATTTCTACCAGTTTTTTTCCTTCCTCTGTTAATTCAATAAAAAAAACTCTTCTATCTGATTTTGACTGTACTTTTCTCAAATATCCTCTTTTTATAAACTTTTTCAATGCAACGGTAACAGTTGGTTTTGAAACATCCAATTTTTCAGCAAGTTGACTTACCGTAGGTTTATCAGTTCTGGAAATTACATCCAGATAGTAAATTTGTTTCACTGTAAAAGCCGATAACTCTCCCTTACTGAACGCTTCATCTTCTATTTCTCCGAGAATATTTGATATCTTTTCAACAATCTTAGTCAACTCTTTCTTTTCATCCATTTTTTTCTCCAATAAAATTAGTTTTTACTAACTAATTAAATTATTTTAAACCATTTTTTTTTAATTGTCAATGTTTAAAAGAATACGACTGAAAATTTTTTCGCATCAAAAATTTGAATTTATTTTTTTGTTCATATGTTCATAACTATGTAGATAACTTTTAAAATGCTCTTTAAACCGTTGTTTTTTATTTTATGTTTTTCTACAAAATTTCCTTTTTTATCTACATTTTTCATCGATCTTTGAACCGAATGAACATAAACTTTTCTTATTAACTTCAATATACGAATCAATTTTTTTTAAGCATCGATTGAACAACATTTTTTTTTAAACATCTTCTATATAAAGCTATCCAAAAACATTACAATCGTTTTATACTTTATATGTTCATAACTATGTTTTTTTGAACATGTATAAAAACGGCTTATATCATTGCCTTTATAGGTTTTCTCCGTAGTTATGAACGATATATTATTATTATTTTATCTTCTATATAATAATACTAATAATAAATACTGAAGAAATATCAAATCATTTTGCTATAATTTATGTAGAAGATTTTTATATAATATTCCAAAAGGGGGGATTTATATGATTTCTAGTTTTATAAAAGAAAAGTTTGTAAACAAAGAAATGGCAATAATTGCTGTAGTGCTAAGTATTATAGCTGCTTTTACGATGCTTGCCGGAATAGGTTTTATATTCCAAATCATAAGTTCTATATTAACTTTCATTGTGCTTTACCAGTGGTCACAGGCTATAAAAACAAACATACAGAACACACAGATGATATTGGGTCACATAAGGGAAAATATACAGGACGCTTCAAAAAAGAATGCTATTATGGCTCTGGAATCCAGATTAAAAACTATAGAAATTTATGACTGGGCCTTTTGGGTATATCTGATATGTGCAATCGTTGGCTATATAAATTGGTATGTATTTTTTATAAATCTCATAGGATTTGTCTTTCTAGCGATTTATCTTCAGAACCTTTTTCAGGCATGTAAAAAGTTGCAGGAAGCTAAAAACAAAGTGTATCAATATGTGAGTTCAAAATTCATTTTGAGTGGTGAAATAATCAAAGACAGAAATATAGGAATGTTTATTCTCCTCGCTATAGTAACTATTGGAATATATTGGTATTATATATTGATAAAGATGAGTTACGAAATAAATGAATTTCTACAATGGGATATAGATGCAAGGGAGAGAGTTATAAGTGAATTTAAACAGTAATTTTCAATGGATGAATCCACCAGAGAAATTCGTAATAGCGAATGATGAACTTGAAATATACACAAGAGAAAATACGGATTTCTGGCAGAGAACACATTACGGTTTTCAAAATGATAATGGGCATTTTCTGTACACATTCGTAAATGGTGATTTCGATTTGAGTGCGAAGATAACCTCTTTTTTCAAGAATCAATATGATCAGGCAGGTATAATGGTGAGATATTCAAATTTCACTTGGATAAAAACTTCTGTTGAATACGAAAAACCTGGTATTGCCTTTTTAGGGTCAGTGGTGACAAGATTTGGGTACTCAGACTGGGCAACACAATTTTATGATCCGAAAAATAAGGAAATAACTTTAAAACTATGCAGAAAAGCGGACGATTTTTCTATCTTTTTTTTGAAAGAAAAAGAATGGATACAACAGAGGATCTGCCATCTGGAAAGAGAACAGAACGAATTGATGGTTGGTTTTTACAGTTGTTCTCCTAAAAATGGAGGATTCAGATCGATTTTCAGTGATATGATTTTAAAGAAGATTGAAAACGTATATTAACAAAACAATGTGAATTATAAGAAAACCCGGAACGAGTATTTTAAATGAAAGTTTTTTAGTTTTATGTCTGAATAATTTCATACCCATAATAGAGCCTAACGGTCCTATTAAACTTATAAAAAGTAATGTTTTTTCCCTTATTCGCCATCTGCTTGTGATGGCTTTTCTTTTGTCTACACCGAAAAAAGCGAAAGATACAATATTTGCTACCGCTTCTATAACAAAAAGAACTATCAACCAAAAACACCTCTGAAGTATATTATAATATCATTTATAACACATTTCAAAAACAGGAGGGATAATTTATGGATTGGATGGGTTTAATGATCGATGTGATCACGGCGGTTATAATTTTTGTTGTAGGATGGTTTTTAATTAAACTTATAAAGAAGATTTTGAATAAGGTTCTGGAAAAATCGAACTTTGAAAGATCTCTGATCAGCTTTTTGCTTTCCGTTCTTGATTTTGTACTCAAACTCGTGGTGATAATAATAGCTTTGAGTACCGCAGGAATAGATATGAGTTCATTCACAGCTATTCTATTTGGATTAACTACAGCTTTAGGTTTGGCGTTGAAAGATAACTTGAGTAATTTTGCAAGTGGTGCGATGATATTATTTTTCAAACAATTCAAATCCGGTGACTTCATTTCTTTTTCAGGGGGAATGGGTACTGTTCAAACCATTGAAATACTCAATACAACGCTGCTTTCTCCGGATAATAAAACTTTAATTGTTCCGAATAATCAGCTCACAACGAATGTTATTACCAATTTTTCAAAGAAAGATTTCAGAAGAATGGACATGACCTTTGGAGTTGGTTATAATGACAATATTGATGAGGTGAAAAAGATCCTCAAAGAACTCATTGCAGGAGATGAAAGAATTTTAAATGAGCCAGCTCCTCCTATAGTTGTTCTGGATGAATTGGCTGACAGTTCTTTGAATTTCAAGGTAAGATTCTGGTTGAAATCATCAGATTATTTCAATGTTCAATGGGAACTGAATGAGAAAGTGAAAAAGGCATTCGATTCTAAAAATGTCAACATTCCATACCCACAAATGGATGTTCACCTTTACAAAGAGGATAAAGAAACGAAGTGATGAAGAAAAGTGGGGGATGTGATTTCTCCCCACTTATTTTTTATAAACTAATTCTCCGTTTACTAATGTATAAACGGCTTCAGCTTTTGAAAGTGTTTCTTCTGTTGAATTTAAAATATCTGTTTCAGATACGAAAAGATCTGCATCATTTCCCGGAATCAATTCAACTGAAGAATCTTTATTTTCAAATTTTTTTCCGGCTCCCGAATAATAATAAAGTGATTCTATTCTACTGAAAAAGTGGTCCGCTGAAGCTATATTTTTAAATGGACTTGCGCTTTCAATTGGCGAATCAGTTGAAAATGAAATATTTATTTTCAAATCTCTCATTTTATTGAATGGATAACCCAGTTCAAAAAATCTTTCTTTCCCCAGTCTTTTTTCTGCGACAAGAAGGTCCGAAGAATAAAAAGCGGGTTGAATCGATAACCTTAAATTCAGTTTCTTTATCCTTTGTAACTGTTTCTTTGAAGCAATTTGGACATGTATAAGACGATGTTCGGTTTCAAGTGTATGAAACGATTCAAATGCACTTATCGCTTCTTCAAGAGAACGGTCTCCTATTATATGAATACAGAGTTCAATTTCATTTTTTTCGGCTTCTCTTATAAATTCTATAAGTTCTGAGCGGTTCATCAGTAGAACACCCCTGTTCCCAGGATCGTCACTGTAATCATCCGTTAAAGCTGCGGTCCTGCCTCCTAAAGAACCATCCATAAATAATTTTGATGACCTCACTTTAAAAAATTCATTTTCAAGATTTTTGTATTTTTTTATTTCTTCAATTTGCGTGGGAGAAGAAATTTTGTATTTTTCGTATATCTTGATTTTATTCTGTTTTGAGAGAAGATTCAGGATATAAGAATTGTTGATATCATCGATATCATCCGTATGAACAGAAGTAACTCCATATTTTGAAAATTCTTTTATTCCTGTTTCGAGATAGTTTTTAATCCTTTCTTCATTTTTCCATAATTCCTTGTTTATTTTTCCGAGTCCTCTCTCTTTAAAAATTCCTTTTTTTATATCTGTTTCATCGAGGCCATCCAGATCGGATAATTCGTATTCTTCAATAGCAAATGAATTCAAAGCAGCTATATGACCACAACGTCTTGTTAATATTACAGGTTTTTCGTCCACTAAAGAATCCAGAATATCTCTGGTTGGAAGAAAACCCAATTTATTTTCATCCCAGCCTCTTCCAACGACTATCTCTTCCTTGCAATTTTTTATCAGCTTGTCAAATTCACTCCTGTTATTTACATCGTCAAGGTTTATTATTGAACGTTTGAATCCAGTTCCGAGCAGATGACAGTGGCTGTCTACGAATCCGGGATATACGAAAGCTCCTTTTATATCAATTTCTTCCCCAAAACATTTTTCAACAATTTTTCCGTTTTTTATATATATGTCTTCCCTATTGAAATTTCCTATGTTGAAAGAAAATTTTCTGGCATTTTTCAGTATGTAATTCATTTATTTTCTGAGTCCCGCTATTTTTCCAGCCAGTTTTGCATTGTTTAAAAGTAGTGAAATATTGGTTTCAAGGGTTTTTCCATCGGAAATTTCTGAAAGATATGATAACAAAAAAGGAGTTAACGCCTTTCCGTTTATATTTTTTTCCTTTGCTTTTTCAACAGCTTTTTGAATGTAGGAATCCAATTCTTTGTACGGAATTTCATTTTCCTCAGGAACAGGATTGAATACCAGAACAGCTCCGCTTATTCCCAATTTTCTCTTTTCTTCGAAAACAGAAATTATCTCTTCGGGAGAATTCACTCTGAAAGGTATTTTATATTTGCTCTTTCTGCTGTGAAAAAGCGGATAAGAATCGGTTTTATATCCCAAAACAGTTATCTGAAATGTTTCAAGAAATTCAATAGTTTTTTGAACATCCAGTATGCTTTTGAATCCTGAAGAAACGACTATCATACTTGTTTTTGAAAGTTCAGATATATCCTGAGATACATCCCATGAAACATCCCTGTGGACCCCTCCTATTCCGCCTGTTGCAAAAATATCTATGTTATTTTTACTTGCTATTGACATCGTCCCACTCACCGTTGTTGCACCATTGAGTTTTAAAGCGGTTGCTACGGGCACTTCAGCTGTTCCAAGTTTATATATATTTTTTCCAGTTGCGAGAAATTTAATATTTTTATCGTCTAGACCGATGATAATTTGTCCGTCTATTATTCCGATTGTTTTTGGAATGCCTCCATTTTCTAAAACGGCCCTTTCCATTTTCTTTGCAGTTTCATAGTTCTTTGGGTATGGAAGACCATGAGCTATAACGGTGGATTCCAATGCTACTGTATTTGACATTTTATTCACCTCCGATTTATTATACAAGAAGAAAGTGGTAGTATATTAAGTTGTATAAAATAATTCTGGAGAATGTTTTAATAATGAAAGAAATTTATCCGAAAACAATTTTAAATCCGATGAAAGTTTACAATAAAGATCTTTACAGAAGATACAACATGAATATTTTTAGAGGGTGTCAGCATGGTTGTATCTACTGCAATTCCAGAAGTAACTGTTACGGCATAGAAGAATTCGATAATGTACAGGTTAAGATGAACGCTTTAGATCTTTTTAAAAAGGAAATATCCGGGAAGAGAAGAAAGGGAATCATATGTTGTGGATTGATGAGTGATCCATATATTCCTCTTGAGATGGAATTGAGATTATTCAGAAGTATTTTAGAGGAGATAGTGAAGAATGATTATGGAATTTTTATAATCACTAAGAGCAGTAATATTGTTAGAGATATCGATCTTTTCAGGAAGATGAAGTTCGTTTATATTTTGATGACCCTCACTACGGTTTTTGATGAATTGGCGGAAAAGATTGAACCATTCGCTTCAAAACCTTCGGAGAGATTGAAAGCCATAAAAAAACTGACAGAAAATGGAATAAATGTTGGAGTAGCCATGATACCGATTTTGCCTTTCATAGAAGATAGTGACGAAAATATAAGAAATATTGTGAATGCTTCCCATATTTGTGGAGCGAAGAATATCTTTCCGGTGTTTGGAGTAAAGTTGAGAGATAGGCAGAGGCAATATTACCTTTCAAAACTCGAGAAATTGTTTCCGGGATTGAAAAATGTATATACCGAAACATATGGAGATCAGCACATATGTTATTCAAAAAACAATCTTTCTCTCTGGAATGTATTGAAATACGAAACAAAGAAAAGGAATATGAGAATAATGCAACATCCTTACGATGTGGAATTTCCACGTTATGAGAAGGAAGCAGAACAGCTTAAGCTTTTTTGAATTATTATGAGAATATTAATTGTATTTTTCTTCTGAGAATTTTTTTGTTATATAATTTTGTAAATTAATTTCTTTCCTCATAAAATTGAAAAAAAGTGAGAAAAAGTAGTCTAAAGACACTGATAAAAATAAAAGAACTTTCCATTCTATATAATTTTTCACAAGAATTTATTGTTTATAAACCTTTCGGAGAAATGATATTAGATGTTTGTTTATATAATATTAATTTCAAATTATTCTATGAGTGAGCATAAAAGGCAAATATTTTCTACTTTTAATATTTCAAATTATTTTAATAATACTGGATTAAACAATAAACATTATATTCTACATGGAAGTGATAAAAATTTTAGGAGGTAGAAAAATGAAAAAAATTATTGCATTAGCACTTATTTCTTTAGTATTAGTTGGTTCATTGGTAGCATCAACGATTGTTATTAAAGGTTCGAACACAGTATACCCCATCGCACAGTTATGGGCGGAAGATTTTAAGGCGATGAATCCGGAAGTTGAAATCAGTATCGAAGGTGCAGGATCTTCAACAGGATATAAAGCTTTGTTAGAGGGACAGGCCGATATAGCAGATGCATCCAGATGGATTAAATCCAAAGAAGTTGTTGCAATGAACGAAGCCGGAAAATTGTTCGTTCCTTTCATAGTTGCTTATGATGGAATCGCAGTTATCGTTAATCCTGAGTTAGGTATAGAGAACATCACTATCGAGCAATTGGGAGAAATTTATTCCGGTAAATTAGGTTCATGGAAAAATCTTGATGATTCTCTGGACAATAAGAGAATAGTTGTTTATTCCAGAGACAATGCAAGTGGAACTTATGAATACTTCACAGAAACAGTTTTAGGTGACGAAAGATTGGCACCTCAGGTACAGATGCTTCCTTCCACAAATGCTATTGTTGAACAGGTTTCCCAGAATAAATACGCTATAGGCTATATTGGAATGGGTTATTTGACGGACACAGTTACAGGTTTGGCAGTCGAAGGTGTTTTACCTACAGTTGCAAATGTTAATTCAGGTACTTATCCAATTTCAAGACCTCTGTTCATGTGGGTCGATGGTACAAACGGTTTACCGGAAGGAAAAGTTATGGATTTCATTAAGTATGCTTTAACTCCGGAAGGACAGGCAAGAACATTGGACGCTGGTTACGTTAACGCTTACGGAATCGAATAATAGTAATTTATAGAGTGAAGTGATAGGTAGTGATTGGTAGGAAAAAGAGAGACTTAGTAGTTGAAGGATTCATATATTTAGCGGCAATATTGACAACGGTTATAGTAGCAGGTATATTCTTCTTTTTGTTCAAGGACGGATTGCCCCTCTTCGGCGAAGTGAGTTTCAAGGAATTTTTCACCAGTCCCTATTGGTATCCGACATACGAAGATGCTGAGTACGGCATCTTCGCTTTATTGATCGGTACTCTTTCGGTGACTGGATTAACGATATTATTTTCCATACCGCTTGCTTTTGCAAGTTCAATATTTTTAGCGATTTTCAGTGATAAATCAAGAAATTTTATTAAATCTATAGTTGAATTGATGGCAGGGTTGCCATCCGTTGTTTTGGGAGCCTTCGCACTGAAATATATTTCGAAGTGGATAATTGAGAATATTCCTTCTGCATGGACGGGCTTAAACATATTCAACGCTTCATTAGTATTATCATTGTTATCTTTACCATATTTTATAACTCTTATGGAAGATGCCATAAGAGCTGTTCCAAAAACTCAGATTGAAGGTTCATTATCACTTGGGGTAAGTTGGACTTCTACGATATTCAGAGTCGTTATTCCCCAGGCAAAGAGCGGTATATTCAATGCGATGATTCTGGGAATAAACAGAATCATCGGAGAAACCATGATCGTTCTGATGGTAGCCGGTGGAGCAGCGATGGTTCCGTCCGGAATTTTTGACCCGGTTAGACCTCTCACAGCAACCATAGCGGGAGAAATGGGAGAAACGGAACTTGGAAGCACACATTATTTTGCGCTGTTTATGATAGGTGTCATACTTCTCCTGTTTTCAACGTGTTTTACTTTAATAGCGAGCAAGTTAAAAGGTAGTGGTAAAATTGATAAAAGATAAAATACTGAAAATAACTTTCGGAATAATCACCTTCGCGATAATCGCCGTTGTTATAGGATTACTGGGTTTTTTGATTATTACCGGATTGGATGATATAAATTGGGAGTTTCTCACAACTTTTCCAAAAAATTCTATGGTTGATGGTGGAATTTTTCCAGCAATAGTTGGAAGTATTTATTTTCTGAGTGTTGCTATGGCGTTTGCTATACCTGTGGGAATTTTGGGAGCGGTTTATTTGAGTGAATATAGTAAAGATAATTTCTTCAAGCGAACACTGGTAATCGCCAACAATATTCTTTCTGGTATACCATCTGTCGTATTCGGTCTGTTTGGTCTCACACTTTTCTGTGTTACCTTCGGTTTTGGTACATCTGTGATAGCCGGGGGTTTAACATTGGGATTGATGTCTCTTCCATATGTTATATCTAACACTTATGAAAGTCTCATAGCGGTACCGGACACTTACAGGGAAGCATCGTATGCTTTAGGGGCATCGAAAGTTTCAACTACTTTCAAGGTCGTTATTCCATCGGCGGGATCCAGAATTTTGACGGGGGTAGTTATAGCGATTGGAAGAATCATAGGAGAAACGGCCCCAATTCTATTCACGGGAGCTGCCTTTTATATAACCAGAAATCCAACGAGTATATTTGAACCGGCGATGTCACTGCCAACACATATTTATGTTCTTGCAACTATTTATCCCTCTAACGTCCAACCAAAACTTGAGGGAACTATTTCAGTATTGTTGTTGATAGTTATAATTCTTTTCGGGTTCATCGGATTTCTCAGAGCAAGAGATATAAGAAAGAGGGAGAGATAATATTGGAAAATATTATATTTGAAATAAAAAAGTTGAATTTCTATTATGGATCGAATCATATTTTGAAAGATGTAGAATGCGGTATTCAAAAAAATAAAGTTACCGCTATAGTCGGTCCATCCGGTTGTGGGAAAACAACATTTTTGAGAACATTGAACAGAATGAGTGACTTGGCTCCTACAGCCAATTATACCGGAAAAATTTTTCTGGATGGAGAAAATATTTTGGATCAGGACCCTATAAAAGTCAGAGAAAAGGTCGGTATGGTTTTTCAGCAACCGAATCCATTTCCAAAATCGATAAGAAATAATTTAACATATGGACCCAAACTCCATGGGGAGAAAAACAAGAAGGTTCTTGATGAAATAGTGGAGAGTTCACTTAAGCAAGCCGCTTTATGGGATGAAGTTAAAGATAACCTGAAGAAAAGTGGAATGGCTTTGTCTGGTGGTCAGCAACAGAGATTATGTATCGCAAGGGCTCTCTCCGTTAAACCGGAAGTTCTTCTTTTAGATGAGCCAACAAGCGCACTTGATCCAATAGCCACATCGAAAATAGAAGAATTGGTAGAAGAACTCTCAAAAAATTATACGATTATTATCGTAACACATAATTTACAACAAGCGCTTAGAATATCAGATTATATGATGTTCTTTTATCTTGGTGAACTGGTAGAATTCGATAGAACGGAAAAAATGGCTACAAAGCCTTCCGATAAAAGAACGAATGATTACCTCAGAGGTATATTCAGCTAAAGAGAGGGTGATGAATTTATGAGACAGAGACATTTAGAAGAAGATTTTGAGCACATTAAAACGTATCTTTCCGAAATGATGGAAGATGTCAGAAAGCAAATACTTGATTCCATCAATGCTCTTGAGCATATAAATTATGAAAAGGCTGTTAAGATCATAAAAGACGACGATCTTATAGATGACTTTCAGAGAAAAATCGAAAACGAGACTTTTGCCTATATTGGAAGATACAATCCGCTTGCGGAAGATTTGAGATATGTAATAATGGTTATTAAGATCGCGACAGATCTTGAAAGAATAGCGGATTTAGCGGTCAACATATCGAAAGTTGTGAAAAAACATAAAGGCGAACAACTTCCAAAACCACTTGTTCATATAAAGAAAATGTCCGGATACGTCATTAAGATGCTTGACGATGTTCTCAATGCCTATTATGAAACAGATCTAAGTGTTACAAAAAAAATATGTTATGATGATGAAGAAATAGATAAGATATATAAATTTATAAAAGAAGAGATATCTGTTAAGATTATTGAATGCGATGACATTTCTGAGGTTAAGTTTTTTATAGATCTTTTACTCGTTGCCAGATTCCTTGAGAGAGTAGGAGACCATATAGTTAATATAGCCGAAGAGCTTTATTATATGGAAATGGGAGAAAATTTGCACGAGGTCATCGAAATAGAAAAAAAATTAAGTAAAGAATGATATACTGAAATTAAAATAATATGGGGGATTTGCGTTTTGCAGATCCCTTTTTTATTTTGGGAGGTTAATGTTAGAATAATAGTTAGCATGAAGTAACGGTGATTGAAAAAACAATAATTATGAAAAGAGGAAGAAATGAGAATTTTAGTTACAAACGATGATGGAGTTTATGCTCCGGGAATAAAAATTTTAGCAGAAGAGCTGTGCAAAGAGCACGAAGTGCATATCTATGCACCACAGGAGGAACAAAGCGCATCGGGGCATTCCCTGACTATGAGAAGACCTTTATGGAAGAAAAAGGTCAGACTTTCCGAAGAGTTTGAAACATATGCGATTACGGGAACACCTGTTGATTGCGTCAAACTGGGTCTTCATATATTAGAAACTGAAAATAAACCGGCGGACATAGTTTTAAGTGGAATTAACAGAGGTCCGAATCTTGGTCTTGATCTGGTTTATTCAGGAACTGTTTCAGGAGCTCTTGAAGGTGCAATTCTGGGAAAACCGGCAATAGCGGTTTCCTCAGCAATATTCAATGATGGGTTTTATCCGAGTGGCGCAAAATTTATTTTGAAATTTTTGAAAAATATTGATTTGAGTAAATTCACTAAATTTTCCGCCTTGAATATAAATGTACCGCCACTTCCATCGGAAGAAATAAAGGGATGGAGGGTAACGAACCAGAGTATCAAAAGATTCAAAGATAGATATGAAGAAAGATTAGATCCGTACAACAACAAATATTACTGGATATTCGGAGAAATGCTTGAGGATGATGAAGATCCCAGCGCAGACTATAAAGCGATAGAAAAGGGTCTGATATCAGTAACACCGATAAGTCCTTTTATGAATCACAGTGAGAAAACGGAGAGTTTATACAAATATTTAAAAGAGGTTGAAAAGATAAAGTGAAGGTTATTTATTTAGGAAATCCTATTTTAAGAAAAAAAGCGAAGAAAATAGAAAAATTCGATGAAAAATTAAAAAAATTTGCCGAAGAACTGGCTAAGGTTATGTACAGAGATGATGGTGTTGGCCTTGCCGCACCACAAGTCAGTGAATCTATAAGAATGTTCGTATTTGATGCCGGAGAAGGGTTAAATACTGTGATAAATCCCGAAATACTGAAACGAAATGAAAAAAAAGTGAAGATGGAGGAGGGATGTTTGAGCATTCCCGGAATTTATGCCGACGTTTTCAGACCGGAAGAAGTGGAAGTGAAATATTTTGATATTACAGGAAAAGAATGCCACAAAGTTTTGACTGGTTACGCAGCGAGAGTATTTCAACATGAATTCGATCACCTCGAGGGAATATTATTTATAGATTATCTATCAACAGCTAAAAAAGCGGTTTTAAGATCAAAACTCAACAAGATAAAAAAGGGAGAAATATTGTAAATTTTATGAGAATAGTATTCATGGGAACTCCGGATTTTGCAGCATATCACCTCGATGAAATAATAAAGAATGGATTCAACGTAGTTGGGGTTTTTTCGCAGCCCGATAAGCCCAGAGGAAGAGGAAAGAAAATTGTACCAACGCCTGTAAAAATGGTAGGAGAGAGGTATAAAATACCCGTATTTCAACCGAAGAGCGTCAATAAAAAATTCGGTTTTGAAATATTGCAGTCTCTGAAGTGCGATTTGATAATCACAGTGGCGTATGGAAAGATTTTAAAAAAAAGAGTGATAGAACTCCCCCCTTTCGGTTGTTTTAATGTTCATGCTTCAATTCTTCCGAAATACAGAGGCGCGGCACCGATACAGAGAGTTTTATTAAACGGAGAAAAAGAAACGGGAATCACCATTTTTAAAATAGATGAGGGAATGGATTCGGGCCCCGTCGTATTGGAAAAAAATATTGAAATATTACCGGAAGATAATTTTGGTTCCTTATCTGAGAAACTTTTGGAAACAGGGAAAAAATTGACTATAGATTTTTTGGAAAAAATAGTTGTCGATGATATTACTTATAAAGAACAGGATCATACAAAAGCATCCTACGCAAAAAAAATATGCGAGGAAGATCTCTTTATTCATAATTATTTTTCGTGGAGCGAGGTTTACAATAAAATAAGAGCATTTGATCCTGATCCGGGAGCAAAAACTTTTTTTGAAGGAAAAAAGATAAAGCTTTATGGGGCGTTGCCCGGAACGGATATTATAAGTGGTAAAAAAGGAGAAATTGTGAATATCACTAAAAAATTTATGGAAGTTCAATGTTATGACGGCACGGTCAAAGTAGAGAAAGTACAATTCCCCGGAAAAAATATAATCACTCCCTGGCAGGCAAAATCAGGAAGACTTTTGAAAACAGGAGATGTTTTAGGGGGCTAAACATGGCAAGGGTTATCAGAATATTCCCACTTACGAATATTGAGAATCAGGAAGATTGCACAAAAATCAAAAAAATTTTATCTGATCAGGAAGGAATAGTGAGTCTTTTTTGTGATATGGAAACCGGAGTAATTGAAGTAGAATATGAAAATGCAATAATCAACAGATATATCATAAGAAATATATTGCATTCGAACGGATATAATTTGCTTTTGTAGTTGACAAAGGCTCTATAAGATTATATAATTTTTTTCGTTAGCCGAGGTGGTGGAATAGGCAGACACGCATGGTTGAGGGCCATGTGAGCGCTTAGCTTGTGCGGGTTCAAGTCCCGCCCTCGGCACCATAAAGACATATCTTCCCCTTGCGGAAGATATGTCTTTTATTTATGTGGAGAAGCGTGATATTATGGGCGTAAAGGTTATTTTAAAGCTTATATAAAAAGGAATTTGACGAGGAGATTGTTTATATTTGACGAAGGGGGCCTCTACGATGATGGTTTTTGACTTAACGGCAAATCGTATACCAGCAGTTGCAAAATTAATGTGTAGAATAAAACCTGATTGGTGGGATTATGAGAGCGCATTTGGACAATTACGTGACATTAACGAAAGCATTAAGACGGTAGGATGGTATCTTGGAGATGATGCCGAGCATCCCAAAGGATGGATACTATGTAGAGAGCTGATAGGATATCGCGCTATCGATTTGGAATGCAGAGGATTTGATGATAATGGAACATTTAAGTTGGAGCATAAGCTTGGCCAGTTGTTTCAGGTCGCAGAAGAATACGCCCGTAAAAAAGGCTATTTAACATTTAGAAGTGGAATCAGTTCCATAGGATTTAATATTCATGGCAAGGAAATTCAAAGTATACCGGATGCCATTCAATCATTATCTTGTGAACGCATTGATTATCGTTGGTATCTTGAAAACGGTTTTCGTGTTATTGGAATACAACCAAATGCCTACGAAAAAGGATTTCACCTGATCATACTTGGAAAAGAAATTTGATGAGTATTATGAGTAGATAACCGGTCTGCACCGACCGTTGGACTGCCGTAAGCGAATTTCCGTTTGTCGGTGAGATTGCGCAATCCGTTGAGCTGGGCTCGCGTCTGAGGAAGCAGAAGGTTCGGATTTATTTTATATATGGTTGAAGTGTAATTGGAAGTATTCACGATTTTTTGTTTTAGTTGGATCATCAACGTGGCGAAATGCAGACAATTTGCACACTTTCTTTTTTGCTACCAGTATAATAAATTCATTTTCAGGAAATCTGATTTAAAGGAGAGTTTATAGTGGGTATTTGGAATGTTTTGAGTTAATATCAGGCCAATTATTTATAACGCCTTATTTATCAAAAAACATATAGGAGGCGAACATGTCATATTTTATATACCACAATAAAAGTATATTTTATAGGGAAATTGGCTCTGGGACCCCGCTGATTTTCTTGCACGGCAATACCGCATCTTCCAAAATGTTTGAATCGCTGCTCCCTCTTTATCAGAAAAAATGCAGAGTAATTTTAATTGATTTTTTGGGTAATGGTCAGTCAGATAGAATGGAAAATGTCCTTGCATTAATAGAGCATTTAGAATATATTCAAGTGAATTTGGTCGGAACAAGTGGCGGAGCATGGGCAGCTATAAATGCCGCTTTGGAATGCCCCGAACGCGTGAATAAGGTTGTTGCAGATAGTTTTGATGGAAGAACGCTGCATAATGGTTTTGCCGAAGATTTGGTTACTGAAAGAAATGCGGCGAAAGAAGATGTTCGAGCAAAACAATTTTATGAATGGTGCCAAGGTGCTAATTGGGAAGCGGTTGTAGATATCGATACACAGGCATTACTCCAGTTTGTAAATCTGAAAACGCCACTTTTTCACAAGCCTTTATCTTCTTTGCAA
>JASGMR010000112.1 GCA_030156385.1 Kosmotogales bacterium | reverse complement strand
GGTATATTTTGTGGGCAGTGTTCCTCACATCTTCCGCATTCAATACAGTTGGAAGCCTTCTTCTCTCCACTCTGGTGATAATTGTATCTCCATATAGAAGAATTTCTGACCGACTCACTGTCGAATAAATAGTAATCGTTGTATTTTCCGAAGCTTCCGGGAATATCCACTCCAACGGGACAAGGCATACAGTAACCGCAAGCGGTGCAATTGACCTTCAACTTATCTCTGTACATTTTTTTTGCAATATTTATGGCGTTCACTTCTTCTTCGGTCATGGAATCCGGGAGGCCATTTTCCGCTATTTTTATATTTTCTTCAAGCTGTTCCATGGTGGTCATTCCACTCAGAACTATGGATATGTCACCATTGTTCCACAACCAGCTTAAAGCCCAATCGGCTGCCGATCTTTCCGGATTGGACTTTTTCAAAACGTTCAAAACTCCATCGGGAAGATTTTTTGCGAGACTACCCCCTCTGAGAGGTTCCATTATCACGATTCCCAATCCTTTTTTGGCAGCGTAATCCAGTCCTTCTTTACCCGCCTGGTAGTTTTCGTCTATGTAATTGTACTGAATTTGGCAGAAATCCCAATCATATGAGTCCACGATTTCTTTGAACAGAAGTGCGTTATCGTGAAATGAAAAACCTGCGTGTTTTATTTTTCCGTTTTTGATAGCGTTATCGAGGAATTTCGCATAATCTGCTTTTTTAGCTGTGGTCCAGAGCCTTGTGTTGAGCGTATGAAGGAGATAAAAATCTATATAATCAGTTCCCAATCTTTCAAGTTGAATATCCAGATATTTTTCAAAGTCGCTGTATTCATTGATTAACCAGGTTGGAGATTTTGTGGCAATTTTAATTCCATTTCTGTGATTATGAAGAGCCTTCTTCAGGAATGGTTCACTCGCTCCGCCGCCTTCCATGGACCCATGATAGGGATAGGCTGTGTCAAAATAATTTATCCCGTGTTCTACAGCATATTCGATCATTTCGACCGCTTTCTTTTCATCAATTATGTTGCTTTTTCCATCAATAATAGGTAATCTCATACATCCGAAACCTAAAACTGAGACCAGTTCGCCCGTTTTCCCCATTTCTCTGTAAAGCATAAAGCACCTCCTGAATATTTATACGGGTTTCTAAAATGTTTCACAGGTAATTCTATATTATTCATATTAAAACCATGAGATTCAGCATTTAAAAGTTTATTAATTAATTTTTTTGATCCCATTTTTAAAAATCATTTTTTGAATGAAGAATAAATCACAGGAAAATTCTCGTGAATTTAAAAAAGGGGATAATATACCTTTATGTCCTGAAATTTCATACGAAAGAAAACCCGGATTGTGAAGTTATACGTATTTTGAAGATTTCTCCCGGAAAGGAAAAACTTTCAGCTATCAAATGCTGCGCATGTTCTCCAGTATCAAAATGTTTTCCTTTGTATTTTTGAATTGTTGAGAAAATTCTATTTTTGAAAGTGAATGAAACTCCCGGAAATTATCCAGAGCTTCGTTCAATTCTCTCATCAATCTGTCTGTTTTCCTTATATTCTCCTCCCACCAGAAATTGTTAATTATAAGGCTTTTCTTTTTTGAATCCCTTCTAGGTTCGATTCTTCCTACGAGTTTATTTCCGTAAAGGACGGGAAGAACGTAATATCCATAAATTCTCTTTGATTTGGGTTTGTAAATTTCCCAGACGTATTCGAACCCAAAAATTTCTTTGATTAAGTTTCTGTCCCACAGCAGGTTATCCAGAGGGGCTATAAATGATACCTTTTTTCTTTCCCTGTTGTTTTGAAGGTCGTTGTAATTCTCCGTTGAGATGTAAAATTTTTCCTTTGTTTCTTCTATATGGAATTCTTTAATCAACCCATTTTTTAAAAGCCTTTTGAATGAGGAATTCCTTTCGGCTGCTTTGAAATTGTCTATTCCGAGCAGCGCATCGCTTCTTTTATTCCATAAAAAGCCGATACTGTTTATTCTTCTCAGAAGATACCAGTCGTGATATTTTTCCAGACTATCCACGGGATTTTCGGAATTCAATATTTTTTTGTCGATATATCTGTGGGTAAAATCGTAATACTTTCTTTTGTTTATTTTTCTGTGAACGATGAGTTCTCCATTGAAATACATCGCTTCAAGCACTGCTTTTCCAATGTTTGCGGGAGACCAGAACCAGTCGATCTTCTTTTTTATATTCAGATCGAGAGAACATATGGGGCCCTTTTCCTCGATGGTCTCTCTTATCTTTGGAGCGATCTTTTGAATTTCCCCGTTTTTGAGTTTGTTCCAGTCGGAAACCTTCTCTCTGTTTCTTTTGAGATATGGCCAGTCCTTAGTGGGATAAATTGACATATTCTTGTCGAACCCGTCTATCAACATCCTTTCCTCATAGAGAAGATCGTACAGATCCTGTTTTTTATAATTTTTGAATCTCGATCTGAGCATTATGTCGTTGTTTATTCCAACCACATCTACGGGATCATACTGGATACATCCGACTTTATTTATAAATTCCATTATTTTTTTCTTGCTGCATTTTTCGGAATGAAACTGTTGGTAGTTAATCAGAAAATCTCCGGCATCTTTTTTTGAAATGATTTTTTTTATGACTATCTCTCCAATTCATAGGAATTTTATAAATTATAGCATTTTAACTCGTTCATTTTGAATCTCAGGGCTGGTACATTCATGTGCGAAGTGAATAATAAGTTAAAATAAAAAACCTTGACAACTCCGAATTTCCATGTTATACTTTTAACAACAACACCAAAAAGGGTGTTGTTTTTTTATTATAAATCCGTACGAAATATTGAAAACTCCTAAGTGCACTTTTGTATTATGAACCCGTACAGTACTAACGGAAAAACCTGCGAATAAGTCCTTTTGTATGTATTAAGAAAAAATAGCTTATGATATGTCTTGTAGAATTATCGCATTTTATAATTGACTTTATAAATCCCGGATGATTTGAAAAAATGCACAGAGTAATTCTGTATACCTTCCGAATATCGGGAAAATTGCCACTTGACAACTGTTTATATAGTGATTATACTGTTTATATAAATTATAAACAGTGTGATTGAGGTGAGTTTTTGAATATCATAATTTCAAACACGGCAGGTACCCCCATTTATGAGCAAATAAAAGAACAAATAAAAGCCGCCATCTTCAGAGGAGAATTAAAAGAGGGTGAACTGCTGCCGTCAATAAGAAGATTGGCAAGGGACTTACGGATCAGTGTCATCACGACTATGAGAGCATATAATGATCTGGAACAGGAAGGTTTTGTGGTAAATATGCAGGGTAAAGGTTGTTATGTTCAGTCACAGAATGCCGATCTTCTACGTGAACATAAACTCAGAGAGGTTGAAAAACATCTGCATGCCTCCGTTGTCGCCGCACGGCTTTGTGAACTTTCAGATGATGAACTTTTGAATATGCTTAAGTACTTTATGAACGAGGAGGATGAATATGAATAACATTTTAGAATTGAATGGAGTTTTCAAGAGTTATAAAACTTTTGCACTTGAAGACATTACATTCGCGCTTCCCAGGGGGTTTGTCATGGGTTTTATCGGGCCCAACGGAGCAGGAAAGACGACAACGATCAAACTCATTCTGAATATGTTGCAGAGAAACGCGGGTACAATCAAGGTATTCGGAAAAGACAATATTTTCTATGAGCAGGAGATAAAAGAAAAAATAGGTGTTGTAATGGATAATACATTTTACGTAGATGAATGGTCCCTGAAAGATATCGAAAGAACTCTGAAACCTTTTTACAAAAGGTGGGACAGTGGAAAATATAACAGTTTTCTTTCCGATTTCCGTCTCGATGTGAATAAAAAGGTAAAAGAGATATCCCGTGGAATGAAAATGAAACTTATGATCGCGATAGCTCTTTCCCATGAAGCGGATTTGCTTATCCTTGACGAACCGACAAGTGGTCTGGATGCGGTAGCACGCAACGAACTCATGGAAATATTGAGCGAGTTTATCGAAGATGAAAATAAAGGGGTGCTGTTTTCAACTCATGTAACCCCGGATCTTGAAAAAATTGCAGATTATATAACTGTGATCAATAACGGCAGAATCCTTTACAGTGGTATTAAGGACGATTTGCTTGAAAAGTATGTGATTATCAGGGGTGGCCTTGACGTTCTCGATGACGAATTTAAAACAAAAATTATCGGCTGCCGGGAACATAACGTGGGCTTTGACGGACTCATCGATAGTTCTGTTCTTCCTTTACTACCGAAAAACATTATAACTGAAAGAAGTAATCTGGACGAGATAATAGTCAGGTTTAATAATTGGAGGGAAAACAAGTGAAGAAAACATTATTGTTTGTTGGTATGGAACTCCGGTCTTTAAAACCATACAGAGTTTCTATTCTTATTTTAATAGTCCTCGCTACGGGACTGGGATTTTTCTTCGGGTCGTCGCATGCACTTTCAAGCTATTTGATGATGGTACTCATTCTGTTAATGACCTATCCTTTTTCAATAAGCGAAAAAAACAGACTGGATACTCTGTATTCAACGCTGTCCATCAACAGAAAAACCGTTGTCAGGGGCCACTATTCATTTGCATTAATGGCGGAAGCTGTTTTCATAGTCCTGGCGATTTTATTTTCGTGGATTATGTCATTATTTATTGGAGCAAAATTTGATATTATGGAAACATTATTCTCCATTTCATTGTTGTCGGGTGTTTTTTCTTTACTTGTAGCAATTCAGTTTCCGATTTATTTCAAATATGATTACAGTAAGGCAAAGATTTTGGCATTTATACCTTTGTTCATAGTCTTTCTCGGTATAATTCAATTTCCTCTTCTTACAGAGTTGCTGGGAATTAAATTTCCATGGACCGACATATCGTTCGTGACATCGGATATTCCCGCGTATATATTTTTTGCGCCTTTCATTTTTGGATTGGTTTTGTTATGGTTATCCTGCGTGCTTTCGTGCCGTTTATACGCTAAGCGTGATATATAGGAATGAGTGAAATGCAAAGAAGGAGATTTGGACAGATATTACTTGTTGTGTTGGTCATTATGATTGTGGCTTTAGCAATAATCACCTGGCTCGGCCTGATGGATGCGAAAATCCTTGGTGGATTATTTGTTATAATATTGATACTCATCGGAGCAAGTGTATCTATATCAAAAAAGAAGTAGTTTTATATTTATTGTAATGTAAATAAATTTCATAAACTAATTAAGAGTGAGCTTGTGGGTACTGTGTTTGACTGATATTGGAAAATTTACGGGGCCAGGGAAGAACTATGAACATAAAAGAACTGGAAAAATTTTTGCATAAAAGCAATGCGGATTTTCAGATTATTGAACATGAACTTCCTATCACAACTCTTGAAGATGGGAAAAAATATTTTGATATAACGCGGGCTGTACCGACTTTAATATTGAGATCCGGAACAAAAATTTTTTCATGCATGGTCAGTTCGATGCACGGGAAGATCGATTTCGCTTCACTGAAATCCGAAATGAAACTCCCGGAACTCAAGTTGATGAATCGTGAGATGGTTTTCAAGAGTACAGGATGCAAAGTCGGAGCGATTCCACTCGTGGGGCTCGGTTTTCCGTGTATTGTGGACAAAAAAATTTTGCAATTTGATTATATATTCGGCGGAAGCGGTGATCCTCTCTTTACGCTCAAGATTTCCCCGAAGGATTTAGTGATGATAAACGATGTAGTTTATTATTTTGAGTGAAGATGGGACTTTGAAAGCACAGAAGTGTAAATGTATACGGGATTTTTGTTGAACGATGAATACAAATGGAGGTACCATCCGATGAAATATACGGCTCTTTTCAGGGGAATCAATGTCGGTGGAAAACATATTATAAAAATGGTGGATTTGAGACGCTTTCTTTCCAAATTGGGAATGTATAACGTGACAACTTACATTCAGAGCGGAAACGCAGTCTTTGAAACGCTTCTTGAGGAAGCCCCCCTTTCCCGGATTATACGGGACGAGTTTCGGAAAAACTTCGGGTTTGAAAGCGGTGTGAAGGTTAGAAGCGAAAATGATTTGAAAATATTGATCGAAAGTCTTCCCTTTTCGGAAGGCGAATTAGCACAAATGGCCGTTTCTAATCCACGCGTTGAGCATCTTTATGTTTATTTTTTGGAAAACCCGCCGGAAAAAAATCTGTTGGATTCCGTACACGATATTATCGAAGGAGATAAACTGGGATTTGGACACAGGGAACTGTATATACTCTGTCAGAAAAGCATACGGAATTCAAAACTTGCAGCCTATTTGGCTAAAAGATTCAAATTCACAACTGTTAGAAATTGGAAAACGGTGAAAAAACTCTATGATATGATGAAAAAAATATAATGGTTGTTGCTTTATATGAAAATTAAATATTGGAATATTTCTTCAAATCTGTTTCAGCTTTCTAAAATGTTCGGTTGGTCCTTGTCTACCTTTAAATTATCGGATAAACACATTTTTTCATAAAAATGATGAGGAATCGTTTAATTCTTTTATCAGAAGAGTTTTGTAACCCGTTGACTTTTTGAACGCTGTTCAGTATAATCGATTTGAACAGTGATTTGAACAATGTTCAATTGAGGTGTGTTATGAAAAAATCGTCGAATATCAAGGAAAACATCATCGAAGTAACGACCGAATTGATTCGGCAAAGTGAAGGAGATATAAACGATATTACAATTCGCATGATTGCAGAAAAGGCGAATGTTGGGACTGGTCTTATTAACTATCATTTTCAGAGTAAAGAGAATTTAATCACTCTGTGTGTGCAGCGTATTATAGGAAACATCGTAATGAAATTTTCTCCCCTGGATAGATATTATCAAAACGACAGAGAACGATTAACCGACTGGGCGATTCAGGTGTTTGATTTTCTTTTTGAGAATAAAGCCATTTCCCGTATTTCCATACTTGGTGATTTATCCGATTATTCAGTTGACAGTAATTCTGTTAAAACCCAGAGGGG
>JASGMR010000111.1 GCA_030156385.1 Kosmotogales bacterium | reverse complement strand
TTGCCGAAAGGTAAATTCAAAAAAACAAATGAAGGAATTCAAATGATTTTATAAAATCTCACTACATTTTAATTAATTATATGTATTATTTTTACATATTGTTCCTAATAAAATATTCGTTCGATTGATTTTAGTACTAATTAGTAGTATTATAATCTTATGAAAGTAATTTTTAATGAGGTAAATGATTTAGATTTAAGGATTTTAGTTGGATTAAATAAAAGTGTAGAAAAGGTTCAGAGAAAGTTGAATGAGGATATCAGAAAGAAAGGAATGACAACACCTCAATTCAATGTTTTAAAAACTTTATACAGATTGGAAAATATGAGAGTCTGTGAAATAATTCAAAAAACTTTTTCGACCGGAGGTAATATGACAGTAATAATAGATAATCTTCATAAATTAGGATACATAAAGAAAACCTGTTGCCCAGACGATAAGAGATCCACTTTAATAAATATCACAAAAAGTGGAAGAGAAAAAGTGGAAGAAATCTTCCCTGAATATTTAAAAACCCTGGAAGAAATTTTGAAGTCATTTACAGAGGATGAAAAAAAGACATTTGAAATCCTTATAAACAAACTGGAAAGAGTATAGATTCAATTTTAAGTACTAATGACATAATTCGGATTTTGAATCATGGATCAATAAAGGAAGGTGGAATACATGGAATTGAAAAAAGTATACGAGGAAAGAAGATCGATAAATTTTTTTGACAAAGAAAAGGGACTGAATGATAGTTTATTGAGAGAAATTATAGATAGGGCGGTTTTGGCACCGTCAGCATTTAACCTTCAACCATGGGAAATTATCGCTGTAAAAACCGAAGAAGGGAAGAAAAAACTTTATGAAAACGGTTTATCTCAAGCAAAAGTACTCGAAGCACCCGTTACTTTATTAATTTTGGGAGATAGACATGGTTATGGCGCTGAAAATACTTCATGGCTCAACACTGAAAACGAAGAAAACCGAAAAAAATCACAGAAGATGGCAGAAAAACTCTACGGTTCCACAGAAGAAATGAAGATAAAATTTGCCGAAAGTAATGCGGGACTCCTTGCAATGTCAATAATGTACGCAGCCAAAGATCTGGGTGTTGATACTCACGCAATGAGCGGCATGGATTTTAAAAAGATAAAAGAGGGACTCGAAATAGAGGGCGAGAAAGAAGTCGTTATGGCGATATCCCTTGGATACCTTGATAATTCAAAAACTCTATATGAAAGACTGAAAAGAAAAAAATATGATGAAATAGTTAAAGAAATATAAAGAACAAGAGTATATGCGGATGAGTTTATTGTAATGTGAAAAAATCTGGAGGAATATAATGGGATTAAAGTGGATAGATGTTACAGATATTTCGATTAACTGGTTGTTGATGCTTCAAAAAAAGCATATTGATGAAATCCCTATTTTCTGTGATTTTAAAGAAGCTTTAGGAATTGTTCTTAATGCTCATCCGTATATTTTATGGTACTTTTCGAACCTCTCTCCAAAAAATAAATTTTTTTTTGAAAAGCTGATTATTGAAAATAATTCAAAAAAAACTGCCAAAGAAATCAGAAGTGCCGAAATAAAAGTACTTGAAAGTATAAACGATTGGCTTGTTTATATCTATAAACCGGAGATATATGAAAATTTATCCATTGGAAAATGGAATGACAGTGAATTACATGATATCTGTGATTTTACCGGCAAAAAGGTTTTGGATATAGGTTCCGGTACGGGTCGATTGGCCTTTTCTGTGGCAAAGAAGGCCAGATGTGTTTATGCCATTGAACCCGTAGAAAATCTCAGAAGATTTCTTAAAAACAAAGCTTGTGACATGAAACTCAAAGAGTTTTATGTTATAGATGGTGTACTGGAAGAAATTCCTCTTGAAGACGATTTCGCCGATGTTTTGCTGGCAGGTCATGTGTTTGGTGATTATCCCGAAAAAGAATATAATGAAATGCAAAGAGTAACGAGAAAAAATGGAATGATAATTTTATTTCCAGGCAACAACGATATAAATAATCCAACTCATGATTTTCTTATAAAAAAAGGGTTCGAATGGAAACGTTTCGAAGAACCCGGTGATGGTAAAAAAAGAGCTTACTGGAAAAAGAATGAAAAATTAGGGGGACAATGATTGTACTATTATGTAAATAAGAAGCATAGAACAAATTATCCAAATCCTATTAACCTTGAAAAAGGTGATATGATAACGATACTGGATGAATATTCCGGCGAGAAAGAATGGAAAGACTGGCTCTTCTGTGAAGAGGATGAAAAACAACGAAGGGGTTGGATACCAAAACAGATCCTTTCTATCGAAAATGATAAAGGTATTCTGAAAGAGGATTATTGTGCTAAGGAATTGAACGTTGACCGTGGAGAAATCCTGGAAAAAATCAGAATTTTAAACGGTTGGGCCTGGTGCAAAAGATTTCGCGAATATGAATTCGGATGGATTCCGGTTGAAAATATCAAATTAATAAATGATAACAGAGATTTTGACTCATTATATAAAGAAGCGATAGATGCATATTTTTCCGGATGGGATTTCTCATATCTGAATGACAGAATGATAAATCTTCAGTATCTAAACTGGAGTTACAAAAGGTCGGTCGAATTCCATCTTGAAAAAGCTCAAAATCTTCTCGATATGGGAACCGGAGGAGGAGAATTTCTTAAATCCTTGAAAAATTTGCCACAGGAAGTTTATGCCACGGAGGGATATCCACCGAATATATCCATCGCAAAGAAAAACCTGGAACCATTAGGAATCATTCTAATGGCCCAATCGGAAGATGCCCCACTTGGCTTTGAAAATAATTCGCTGGACCTGATAATAAACAGACACGATAGTTACAATCCACCTGAACTCCATCGCATTTTGAGAAAAAACGGTTTTTTCATTACACAGCAGGTCGGAGAGATGGATAACATAGAGTTGAACCGTTTTTTTAACGATAAAACCCGGGATAAGAACAGTTGGTGTCTATCGGGAGCCGTCAATGAACTGGAAAAAGAAGAATTCAAAATATTCGTTAAAAGGGAACAGTTCATACCAACCCTTTTTACAGATATAGGGGCAGTAATATACTACTTAAAAATAATCATGTGGCAGATACCGGGCATAGATCTCAAGCAACCGCAAGTAATTGAAAAATTAAGAGAACTGGATAAAATCATCAAAAAATCCGGAGGCATTATCACTAATCAACACAGATTTTTTATAATTGCCTACAAAGAATAACAAGATTCATCAATTGAAGTAAAAGCAAAAAATCTATATAATTTACGAAAAGATGCGGGAGGATTTCAATGGGTTGCCTTATATCAATGATAATAGGAATAGCTATCTCTGTGGGATTAGTGTTTTTCTTCTTCTGGTTTGGAATAATACTTTTAATAATACTCATTCCGATTGCAATACTGAAATTCATTTTCAGATTATTTTAGAAAATTATACATAATCTCTTCGCTATCAAATTATTTCCTGGGAATAATCGATAGTTTAAAAAATTATAAATCGTTGTGAAATTTAAGTTTCTCAGGTCTTTTGGAAGAAATTCTTCCTTTAACCAGCTTATTACAAATAGTGAGGGAAAAATTGTAATTTAAATATCTCACTTCAAAACTGTCGAAATCGTTAAAAGTTAAAATGGAATCTCCACACGTTCTACTGGTTAATACTACTTTCCAATTAAGTTTGTCTTAATCATAAAATCTATGCTTAAAAATACCGTTGCATATTTTTTTGCATTGAAGAATCCACGATTCTATGACATTTATAAAGTTTTTTCTATGAACCTCATAAGTTTTTCTAATTCTTCGAGTTTTTCATCAACTTCCTGGGTCCCTGCAGCTTCTCTCACACAAGTTTCAATGTGCTTGTTGATTATTTCAGTATTGGCCTTTTTAAGCAGGGAAATAGTTGCAAGAAGTTGAGTTGAGATATCGATACAATACCTTCCTTCCTCTATCATTTTAATGACAGATTCGATCTGTCCTTTCGCTGTTTTACAGATTCTCAGTCCCTTTTCATGTTTTAAGACCTCTTTTTGACTGCGATTATCCTGATTTTTATCCATAATTTACTCCCGATTCATTTTAAAAATTTTTCAATTCATTCATTTCTTCTAAAGTTTCAATTTCATCGCATATTTTTATATATAAATTCAGATCACATTTCTTATTTTACTCCATCTCTCCTTCGCCTTGATAACTTTACCTTTTTAAGTCTCAGTGCATTTGTTACTACTGTTACACTCGAAAAAGCCATTGCAAATCCCGCGATCATCGGATCTAATTTTAATCCGAAGGGTATGAAAAATATTCCTGCTGCTATAGGAATACCTATAATATTATAAAAAAATGCCCAAAACAGGTTTTGCTTTATATTTCTTACAGTGATTCTGGACAGATCCATCGCTTTATTCACATCCTTAAGATCATTCTTCATGAGTATAACATCGGCAGCCTCTATGGCTATATCGGTTCCAGAACCAACGGCTATTCCTATGTCCGCGGCCGCTAACGCGGGTGAGTCATTTATTCCATCTCCCACCATTGCAACTTTGTAACCTTCTCTCATAAGTTCTTTCACTTTCAATTCTTTATTTTCAGGTAAAACTTCTGCCATTACATCATCTATGCCTATCTTTTTTGCTATCGCTCTGGCCGTTTTTTCATTATCACCCGTTACCAAAAAAGTTTTAATACCTCTCTTTTTAAGAAGTTCTATAGCTTCTCTGGAAGAAGATTTAATCGTGTCAGATATTCCCAAAACACCCGTTATCTTTTCATCATATCTGGAAACGATCACTGTCTTCCCATCGTTCGACAGATCTTTCACCACCGTTCCAATTATATTCTCATCCACAAGGAAATTCGCACTTCCAACCTGCATTTTTTTCCCTTCGATGAAACCTTCGATCCCCTTTCCAGGGATAGCTTTGAAAGAATCAACTTTAAACAAATCTCCACTGTATTCGGATAATATTGCTTTATCTAAAGGATGAGAACTCATTTTTGCCATTGAAGCAGCTAACTTCAACATTTCTTCTCTGGAATAGCCATTCAACGGAATAATATCGGTCACTCTGGGTTCTCCCTGGGTTATGGTTCCCGTCTTATCAAATATTACCGCATTTATTTTATGGGTTTGTTCAAGACTCTCACCACTTTTAAAAAGTATTCCATTTTTTGCAGATCTCCCCGATCCAACCATTATTGCCGTGGGAGTTGCCAGTCCAAGGGCACAGGGACACGCTATTACAAGTACCGCGATCATCATAGTCAATGAAAACTCGAAATTGTATCCCAGCAGAAGCCAGGTAATCAATGTAACAACTGAAATAGTCATTACAACGGGCACAAAATAACCGCTTATTATATCGGCTAGCCTTGCAATTGGCGCCTTGGAACTTTGAGCGTCCTCCACAAGCTTAATGATTTTTGAAAGTGCCGTATCACTTCCGACACTTGTGGCCTTCATTTCAACGGTTCCCGATATGTTCACAGTTCCCCCAACTATTTTCGAATCTTTTGTAACGTCAACCGGAATCGATTCACCCGTTAACATAGACTGATCAACAGAACTGTTTCCGGAAATAACATATCCATCGGTTGGAACCGACATTCCCGGTCTTATCAGTATGATGTCACCAACTTCTATTTCCTCTACAGGCAAACTGATGTAGTCATCATCCCTTTTTATGAGTGCCATTTTAGGGGTCAGGTTCATGAGTTTTCTTATCGCCTCGGATGTTTTACCCTTTGAAAGACTCTCAAAATATTTTCCCAAAGATATGAGGGTTATAATTACACCCACAGATTCAAAATATAAATGGTGTGCAAAATCGTTATTACCGTAAAAAATCTGAACTATAGAATATACACTGTAAATAAACGCGGCCCCGGTCCCCAGACCTACAAGGGTATCCATATTCGGATTTCCTCTGAAAAGACTGGGAATTCCCTTTAAATAAAAATCTCTGCCTATTATTACAACCGGAATAGTTAAAAATAATTGTAAAAGACCATAATTCATCGGAGAAAATTCAGGTGAAATAATATCAGGTAGAGTCAGTCCAAGCATCGGCCCCATCGCCACTATTAAAAGTGGTACTGCAAAAATGGCAGAAAAGACAAACCTTTTAAAATATTTAGCCGTGGCAGCATTTCCATCATTTACAATTTTTTCATTAGAATGTTTTATTTCCGCAGAGTATCCCGCTTTTTTGACGGCATCTTTTATTTTTGAAATCGTCACAACTCCGGGATCGTAAATAATTTTTGCATTTTCCGTAGTCAGATTCACCGAAACGTTTTCCACACCCCTCAGTGAGCTTATGGATTTTTCAACCGCTCTTACACACGCAGCACAGGTCATGCCAATTATTTTTAAGTCAATTTCTCTGTTATTGTCAATTGCACTCAATTCATAACCAGCTTTTTTAACTTCTGAAAACAATTTTTCTTCATCTACAGGGTTTTCCGTGTTAAATGTGAGTTTTTCTGTTGTTAAATTCACACTGGGATCTTTTATCCCATCTACTTTTTTTGCGGCTCTTTCCACTGCCCTCGCACACGCAGCACAACTCATACCTTCTATTTTATATTCTTTTTTCGGACCTTTTTGATCATTCATCTCTTTCACCTCTATTTACATACCCCTATATGGGGGGTAATGATATACTACAATATTTATCCGGTAATGTCAAATCAATTCTTATATCTATTACCAATGTGAATTTTTTTGATAAAATGATTTTATATTGGAATTTCTGGAGGTAAACGACATATGATAAAAAACAGATGTGAATGGACAGGAAACACACCGCTGTATATTTCTTACCACGACGAAGAATGGGGAGTTCCCGTTCATGATGACAGGACCCACTTCGAATTCGTCATTTTAGAGGGAGCACAGGCTGGATTGAGCTGGAGTACGATTCTCAAAAGAAGAGAAGGTTATCGTGAGGCATTCGAAAACTTTATACCTGAGATCGTAGCGCAATATGATGAAAAGAAATTAAATGAGCTGTTGAAT
>JASGMR010000110.1 GCA_030156385.1 Kosmotogales bacterium | reverse complement strand
TTCATTGTAAGTTCGATTGTATATATACAAATAATAGCCCATGTATAAATAGTGGCTATAAGAAAACGTCAATAACTGCGTTACGCTCGCATTGGCAATTAGTCATTTACGTCAGTAAACTTCTGGCTGCCAATTCTTCGCAAGCCGCCTTGTTCTTGACGTTTTTTATTACGCCACTAAAAAAAACTGGTGGTTTCTAAGATGCACTAAATAGGCTATTACTCTAAAAAAATATTTATTGTTGAGATTATAATTTCTTTACAAAGGAAAGCATCATAACAGCTAATCCCTGTTCTCCTTCTTTAAAGGTAACAAAAATATGATATACGGAGGTAGATGTACATTTAAAATCAAAGGATTGATAAGTTTTTCCTGTAGCAACAACAAAATTTGATCCTAGTAGCCGGTTATTATCGAAAAGTTGCATAATAGCTTGTCCGGAATAATCTTTTGAATTACATATCGTAAAACGATAATGTGTATCTTTGCTTAATAAAATGGAAAATCTTGAGGTTGGGGGTTCTTCACCAGGTTTTGCTGCATCGAGTTTAACCTGAAAATCTTTTAAGTAAGTTACTTCTTCTCCGGCAATCATACTGCAAATATCAACCAGTTCTTGTCCCGATTGGGCCTTTGCTGTATATAAATTTCCTAAAATAAAAATAGCAAGGAAGATAAATATTGCAGATAAATTTCTCATATTTACAAGTGTATTATTTTATTACGTATTTCAGAAGTTTCATCAATAATTCGCATCATGGTTTCATTGGAAATTTCAATGAACTGTTTGTCATTTTGTTTAATAACAAGCATTCCGTCTTCTTCCACTGCCTCAGGCTCTCCTTTTTCATAAGTAATGGTTACATCTCTATAAATAGTTTGTATCTCGTCTAAATCGTTAATAAGATCTTTAAATTTGGGATCACGATCGTAATTTTTTAAGAGCAACATTAAATTACTTAAAATTATTTTTTGTTCTCCAATCTTTTCAGCTATTTCAGCACTGGGAGATTCTTTTACCACACCTCCCAGGAGATACATACTTTCTATCCAGATACCTGCTACGATTAAAGAACTCAAATTTCCGCGGTTATTTTCACGCAAATATCGGTCCATTTGGTTAAAACTTTGTACCGAAATATACATTAACGAGTCAAGGTTCTGGTTATTAGTAACTAATCGTTTTAGGGTTGTAAAGTCAAAAAATTGTCCCACACGGATTCCATCGGCAAGGGTTTTTATAGCTGAAATATAATCTAATACCGAGCCGGTTTTATTATACATATTCTGATATCCCAGATCTGCTCCATATATTCCCAAACCCAGGGCCATTTTGTAGCTTGTATTATAAGTATCTACATGATCTGTAGTAGCAAGGTAGTCTTTTGAGTATGGAACACCTAAACTTTTTATTAAGGCTGCAATCTCAACCGGCGATGAAATATTTTGTACGATCTCTTCCATAGCTTGCTCCGAAATTTCGAGATTGCCATCGTATCTTACTGAATCAGGGATTTCAAATTCTTGTGAAAAATCACTTTCTTTTTGCTTATCTGATTTGCAGGCTGAAAAAAGAAATAACGGTATTAGTATATAAATCAAATATTTACTCATAATCCTTTCAATTGAAATTCTTTGTAATGCAAATTTAACATTTCTCATAAAGATATAAAAATAATATAAATCCCGAAAGTTTATTTTTTAAACTTAAATTTTCCCGGAAGATCAAGTAGTTTTTTCAACACATCATAATATAATGTTAAATAAAGAAATACTGTAAAAACCCATACAAAAGATAAGTTAAACCAATAGGTATCAAAAAATTTGCCCGCAAAATATTTTCTTGGTGCAAAAAAATGGGATCTGAAATTAAAAAAACCTTCAATATCCGGATCTTTATATATTGGATCAACTTGTTGGATTAATTCATAATTATATTCAAGGATTTTATTTTTTTCAAATCTTTTTTTCACCTGATCGGCTACACTCTCGTTATGATATGCATTGCGTTTGTTCCTATATAAGTCGGGATTGGTATTGAGCAAATAACGGATAATATTTTCTTTTTCATTATTGGCTTTCTGAAATTGCATGCTATAAAACGAGTTGAGCTGTTCTAAATAATTTTGTGTTTTATTTAAAATTATTTCATTAAATAATGCTGTATCGAGTTGATGTAGCGATTCAAATTCAAGTCCTGTTCGTACTTCTTCTTTTCCAATTTCGTTTTTTAACAATTTTAAATTATCAGCGATTTCTTTTTTTATCTCCGCATCTTCTTCGAATTTATACCAGTTATCTTCAATAAATTCTAATCGTTTTTCCAATTCGGGGATATAATAAACTTGCTTGAAATCGGCATTACTTTCGCGTTTTTCAATCTCAAAAAAGTTTTTTTCGAACGCATTATTTTTAAATTGGTTTACCATTAATGCTTCGTATGTCCATTTAGTGGGCATTATTTCAGCAATTAAGGGGACTTTTTTAACACTACCGATACTTCTGTTCAACTTATCGAAAGGAAACATAGCACCGCTTAAAACCATCATTGGAATCATTAATAGCGGGATTAAAATATAAATGGTAACCGCAGAGTTAAATGAGGCGGAGACGTTTAATCCCATCATATTGGCAAATGCTGCTGTAGTGAACATGGCAAACCAATATTCGAAAGTCATGCCTTTAATCCCCAAAATATTATTGGCAATAAGAATAAATAAAATAGATTGTATGGCTGAGATGGTAAATAAAATAAATATTTTAGCTATTAAATAGCTCGATTTACTCAGGTTTAGAAATGTTTCTCTTTTTAAAATTTTGCGGTCTCGAAAAATTTCTTCGGCACTCACGGTAAGCCCTAGAAATAGAGCAACAATTAAGGCCATAAAAATGTAGATAGGAATATTTTCATTTTCGCGGAAAATATAAATATCAGAAGTAGGGTCGGCGATATACCGAATGATATAAGATAGTATAAATCCTAAAATTGGGGCTTCCAATAAATTAAGCGCGATATATTGTTTATTACTTATTTTCGACAGGAAATCCCGTATAGTATAAATTTTAAGCTGTTTAAACCACGAGGGGATATTTAAGTTTGATGGAGGCGCAACATTAACAGGTTCTACTTCTCGTAATTTTATGTTTTCTTTAAACTTTTCTTCCCATTTTGGAGGTGATATTTTTCTTTTTGGGGTATAACGGCCATATTCATCCACCACCTTTGCTTCAATAATGTTAAAGATAAGTTCGGGATTAACATTACCGCAGGTAGGGCATTCGCCCACATCGCTATTTATTTGTGCATCGAGCCGTTTAAAATACATTACCCCTTCAACAGGATTCCCATAATATATCATATAGCCTCCTGTATCGAGAATCATCATATTATCAAACATTTTATAGATGTCTGATGATGGCTGATGGATAGCCACAAAAATAAGTTTTCCTTTCAGGGCTAACTCGCGTAATAAGTCCATAACATTTTCGGAGTCGCGCGATGAAAGCCCGGAGGTAGGCTCGTCAACAAAAAGGATGGATGGTTCTCTGATTAGCTCCAGGGCAATATTTAATCTTTTGCGCTGTCCGCCACTAATCATTTTATTTAATGGGGTTCCTACTTTTAAATCTTTTCGATCGTAAAGGCCCAGGTTGTTTAATGTTTTATGAACCAGTTCAACGATTTCGTCCTCGGATTTATCGTTGAAACATAATTTAGCACTGTAATAAAGATTCTGAAAAACGGTTAGTTCTTCAATCAACAAATCATCTTGAGGAATGTATCCAATAACTCCTTTGAGTTTTTCATTTTCGGCATGAAGATCGATACCATTGATTAAAATTTGTCCGGAGGTGGGTTTATTTAACCCGGCTAACACATTTAAGAGCGTAGTTTTTCCGGCACCACTGGCACCCATAAGGCCGATAAGTTTTCCCTGGTCTTCGGAGAAATTAATATTTCGTAAACCAACATCACTGGAAGGAAAAACATAATTGATGTTGTTGACGGTATAAGAAATTTTTGTTGATGTGCTATCGGCCAAATAATGAGCGACGATATCGCTATAATAAATGGGTTTGCCTTTGGGAAGTTTTATGGTTCCTCCATTGGCAAAAAGATAAATTCGTTTATTATTTACAGGTAACCCATTTAAAAAGATATCTTCGTTTCCATTGTATCGCAAAAAGTAAAGATCTACACTTTTTACTTGCAGAATAAAGATATTCCCATCAAGAGCTTCGACTTTTACATGTTTTGCATTTTTGCATTGATCTTCTTGATCATTAATAATAAGATTACTGGAATTATCCAGTTCATCGATATCGTTATTAATAACAAAGCTTTCAATACTTAAAAATTCTTCTTTTGTAAGTTTAAATACCTCGGCAACGGTATTGATAATTGCCATTCGTTGTTCTGAGAATTTTCGGTCGGCATTCACTAACTCAAACAAACGAACCAACACAATTACTTTCTGTTTTTGTGTAAGTGTTTTGTTAATTTTTTTACAAAGGCCCAGTATCCGTACCGAATCTTTTACCGATGTAAGTTTAACTTTTTCTTTTTCGGCTCTTTCCGTTTTTTCACTAATAAACCCTGCTTTTTCATCAAAGAGCGCTAAATATTCAGGCACTACTTCATCATTAATTTGTTGTGTGAGGAAGTTTTTTACATATTCTCGCTCATTGGATTCTACACCTTCGTCCTGTTTTGCAATAATTGCAAACAACTGCATTAGGGCTTTTAAAATCTCTTCACTCATAATTTAATCATCAATGATGAAAAAGCACTTTTTTATAATGTATAACTTACTTGTTCGAATGGCACGTCAACAATATCGGCATATTCTTCACCGGCTTCTTCCATATCCTCGTCATCTTCGGGATAGTACCATTTGATCAATACTTCTTTTCCATTTTCATGCATCTCTTCGAGTTTCATCAAAATGTCAAGAATAAGTTTTGATGATGCTGTGTTGAAATACACCAATTTAAAGGTAAATACGGTTTTTGAATTGGCTTCTTCCTGATAGTCATCGAGCCAGTTAAGAATAGGCTCATAAAATGTGGTAACATCTTCAGGAAGTGATCTGCCTGAGATTTCAAATATCCCATTTTCTTTATCAAGAATAATGTTTGGAGTATCGTCGGTACCTTTGATCTTAATTACTTCCATGGTTATTGTTTATTATGCGTTTCTAGAAACTGATGATGTTAAAAGGAAAAAAGAACTTCCTTCGTCAATAGGTAAAAAGTGGAATTCTAACTCCTTTCCTGTTTTACGGGCAATATCAATAAATCCCAGTCCAGCTCCACCTTTTTCGGAGAGTCTTCCTTCTTTCATCTGGCTTTTATAGAGTTGTTTAAGCCCTTCTTTATCTAAGCTATTGATATGGTTGAGCATTTCGGTAAGTTCTTCGATTTTATCATTTTCTATCACATTGCCTGTAGTAACATGATAATCTTTTTCTCCTTTACTTACCATAAATATTCCTCGTCCTGCAAAAAGAAAATCATCTGAGCCAAATGAATCGGCATGTTTACTAATATTTTGCAGACATTCAACCATAACATGGAACACTTTTTTCTGAACAGAATTTGCTTCTGATTCTTTGGCCATATTCGATTCTGTCAGTGATGTGAATGCTTTGGTAATCTGGTGTGTTATTTCACCTTCGTATACCAACGTAATTTCGTGTGCTTTCATAGACCTGTAAAAGTCATAAACAAACTCCAGAAAGCCTTTAACATTACTTTTGTCCATAGGTTGTAAAATTAATATTTATTAAAGTTAATAAAAAATTAAAATTCAATTCCAATTAACAATACATCGTCAATTTGTTTATTTTTTCCTTTCCATTTTTTAAAATCGGTGGCAAACAAATTGGAATATTGTTGCATGGAGAGATCTTTATTTTCTACGATATTTTCTCTTATTCGTTTCGACATATATTTTCTGCCTTCCGGACCGCCAATCTGATCGGGCATTCCGTCTGAAAATATAAAAATTTTATCTCCTTTTTTTATTTCAATTACATGATTAATAAAATCTTTTTCGGGTTTCTTTTTATGTGGAATTCCACCAATTGCTTTTCTGTTTCCTTTAAATTCAAGCAGTTCGCCATTTCGTAAAAGATACAATGGCCTGTGAGCGCCGGCATATTGTAATTCTTTTTTCTTCATATCAATACGACAAAGAGCAATATCCATTCCGTCGCGGGCATCGGCATCAATCCGGTCTTGTTTTAAGGTACTTCGTACACCATAGTGTAATTTATCTAAAATCTGGCCGGCTTTGTAGTTAACGTCATGGTCAACAATATTGTTTAATTGGAAATATCCGATAAACGATAGTAGGGCTCCTGGTACTCCGTGCCCTGTACAGTCAACAGCAGCAATATATAAAATATCTTCTTTTTTAAAAAACCAGGGGAAATCGCCACTCACAACATCCCTTGGAATATAAAAAATAAATGATTTGGGTAAATATTCCTGGATAATGGCTGTGTTGGGCAATATAGAGGATTGAATACGTTGAGCGTAATTTATACTTTCGTTAATTTTTTTATTTTTATCTTTAATTTCAAGCTCTATATGTTTTGCTTCGGTGATATCATGGCCTACAAAAAGAATTGTTTCGAGTTCATTTTCGTTAAATTCAGGTATGGCACTAAAACTCATTATCCGTTCACCCAGTTTAGCGGTAGGGATATTAATTTCTTCATTAAATTTTTGATTGGTCTTTCTGATTTTTTGTATTGAATCTTTAAAAAATGTTGCTAAAATTTCCTGAACCTCTAATTCATCAAGCCTTGAGTTGATTATATCTTTTGGTTTTTGGCCGATATAATCTTCAACCATGGGGTTGGTATAAAAGATTTGTCCTTTGGTATTCATTCGTAAAATCAGGTCGGGGCTGTTTTCAGATAAAGATTGCATTTTACTCTTCATCCGTTCCTCTTTTTCGGCTCTTTTTCTTTCGGTGATATCCTGTGAGTTAAGGATAATACCATTAATTGCGGGATCGTTGAGCAGATTCCGTCCGGTTGTTTCTATATG
>JASGMR010000109.1 GCA_030156385.1 Kosmotogales bacterium | reverse complement strand
TAACGATAGTTCCCGGAATTGCCGACATTCATGTGCATCTGAGGGAACCGGGATTTGAATATAAGGAAACAATTGATTCGGGAGTTAATGCCGCCATATCGGGCGGGGTAACCACTCTGTGTGCCATGCCGAATACCGTTCCCTGCCCAGATAATGTTGAACAGTACCTGAAAATAAATGAAAAATTAAAAAACTTACCAATAAAAGTCATTCAGAGCACTGCGGTAAATAAAAATCTTTCGGAGAAAAGAACCGACTGGAAAAATCTTTTTGAAAGCGGTTCGTACATTTTCACAAACGACGGGCTTCCGATTGAATCTGAAATAGATTTAGAAGATGTACTATCCTTTTCAAAAAATAAAATAATAAGAATAGCCGAACATCCCGAATTTGTTGGAAAAGATGAAATCTCCTACAAAGGCGAGGCAAAAATGATCCGAAGGGATTTAGAAATAAACAGGAATATCGGAGGCAATATTCATTTTCAGCACATCAGTTTATCCGAAAGCATAGATGTTCTCGAACACGCAAAAAATTCCAAAATAAAGTTCACTGCGGAAACATGTCCGCATTATATAGTGAATATAAAAAAGACCAGAAAAAAATCTTATTACAATGTATATCCTCCATTGAGGAGTTCGGATGATGTAAACTCCATTATAAACGGAATAAAGAAGGGAATAATATCGATCATTTCATCCGATCACGCTCCTCATACTATGGAAGAAAAAGAGAGTCAAAATCCAAGCAGGGGCTTTTCAGGAACGGAACTGCTTTTTTTAACTGTGTACAATTACCTGTATCTGAGGGAAATAATAAAAATTGAAAAATTAATTGAATTACTGGTCGTCAATTCTCATAACTTCCTGAATATTACGCCACCATCAATAAAACCCGGATCCAAAGCAGATTTTTTTCTTTTTGATCCCGAAGAAGAATGGATTATCGGGGAAAAGGAATTGGTTTCCAATGGAAAAAACAGCGCATTCCTGGGTAATAAAATTAGAGGCAGAATAAATATGACCTTTTCAAATGGAAAAATGATATATAGGAGAAAATGATTTGAAAATCAATTCAGAAGATTGCAAAATACTCGATAACATAAAAATGAGTGAAGACGGTTATGTAATAACACTGAAAACCGTAAAATTCAAAGACAAATTTTCACCCGGAAATTTTCTTCAACTGAGATGTTCGGAAGAAAACACGGTTTTGAGAAGACCCTTTTCAATTCTCGAAGAAACTGACGGTCATATTAAATTATACTTCAAAGTGGTCGGCAGGGGCACTCGCCGGCTTTCAAACAGAAAAAGCGGGGAAACAGTGAATATTATTGCACCTCTAGGTAACTCGTTCACAGTTCTGGCTAAAAAACGCGTCCTTCTTATTGGAGGCGGTTGTGGAATTTCACCGTTATTGAATTTAAGCTTTTTTTTGTCAAAAAAACAGAGCATCGTGGACGCATTATTCGGATTCAGAAATGAACAAGATTACCCCAAAATGATAGTGGAAAACAGGAAAAGGGAGCTGAATAATCTGTGGATCACGTTGGATGAAACGAATAAAAAAGAATACAATGAAGGAACCACCATCGATTATCTGAAAAAAATTAACATAGATATGTACGACGCTTTTTACTGTTGCGGGCCGGTGAAAATGATGGAGAAACTCAGTGATATATTGAAGGGAAAATGGGCTCAGGTCTCATTGGAAGCGCGAATGGGTTGTGGTATAGGAATATGTTATGGATGTTCCATAAAGACCACAACCGGCAGCAGAAGAGTTTGTAGCGATGGGCCGGTCTTTAACTTAAATGAGGTAATCTGGGATGAATTTTGATTATAAAACAGAATTGAAAAAAATCGCAACTCTGAACAGTCCGATAATTATTTCTTCTGGTACCTTTGGTACTTCCGGGGCATATCTTGACCTGATAAAAAATCAGAATATCGGTGCCGTTGTCACAAAAACCATCACTCTGGAAGCCAAATCTGGAAATCCGCAGCCCAGAATTTTTGAGGGGAAAAATTTTATTGTTAATTCCATAGGACTGGAAAACAATGGTGTGTATGACTTCGTCATCAATTTCGACAAAAATTATAAAAACATTCCGTTCCCGATAATAGTCAGCATAAGCGGTAACGACGAATCGGAATATGTAAAAATAATAAAAAAAATAAATGAACTGAATTCACCTGTTGCGGTTGAATTGAATCTTTCGTGTCCCAATGTGGATTCGGAAGGACTCGCCTCCGCGATGAATTTAAAATCATTTGGAAAAACTGTATTCAATTGTTCTCAGGTATCAAAATTTCCAATAATCACAAAATTGAGTCCATTTCAATGTATAAATACAATGTACGCAGAGACAGCCGAAAAAAACGGAACTACGGCCATCTCTCTCATTAATACGGTCCCGGCCATGGTAATTGACACGGAAAACATGAGCCCATTTTTGGGAAATACCGTGGGTGGAATGTCAGGACCCGCTATAAAACCAATAGCGTTAAAAATGGTTCATGAGATATATAAAAGTGTGACCGTTCCTATAATCGGTATGGGTGGAATTTCCAACTACAGAGACGCATTGGATTTTCTCATGGTCGGAGCAACCGCAGTTTCAATAGGAACGATGAATCTTGTCGATCCTGAATTACCCAATAAAATTTTAAAAAATATCGATAATTTTCTTACGAAGAAAAACATTCATGATTTTGATGAATTGAAAAAAAGATTTCAAAAAAATCTATAATATTGAAATTTCAAAATATAATTTTATCGTTTAAAAAATATAAAAGTACATATTGTCATTCATATCGGAAATTATCCTAACCGGTTCGTCGGGATAAATATAAAAGAGCACGCTTTTCTATATTCATCCCTATAAAAATTTTAAAAACTTTTGAAAATTACCGTAATGACAAAACTATGCAATTATTAGAATTTTTCTTTTAATCCGCTATCATTGTTTGAAATCATCCGTAATTTCATATAAAGATGAATAATCAGGTTTGCATATAATCAGTATATATTATATATTACTTCTGAATAGCAATTAATTATCCCAATAAAATTAGGAGGTGGAGTAATGAAAAAAGGTATCATTTTAGTACTTGTGATTGTCGGTTTGTTAGTTACTACTTCTTTTGCTTCAGTAGAAAAGCCCGTGATGGGAATTTCCCTGATCAGTTATTACAATCCTTTCTTTTTAGCATTGAGAGATGGGGCTAAAGAAGCATTGGATGAAATAGGCGGAACTCTGCTTGAAAGCGATAGTCAGCAGGACGTTGCAAAACAGTTGGCAGCCATCGAGAGTTTCATATCCAGGGGAGTGGACGTAATTTTGCTGAATGCTGTAGACAGTGAAGGTGTTATTCCTGCAGTAGAATTGGCAAACGAGGCCGGTATTCCCGTAGTTACAGTAGACAACGATGCATCGGGTGGGGACGTGGAAGCTTTGGTAGCATCCGATAATGTTCTGGCAGGTAAATTATGTGGTGAATATCTTGTAGAAAAATTGAAAAATGAAGATGGTGTTCCAGCGGGTAACGTTGTTGTATTGGATGCATTACCTGTAACGGGAGTTTTAAATAGGCTTCAGGGTTTTTACAGTGTAATACAGGAATATCCTCAGATAAGAATCGTTTCCACTCAGAATGCTCAGGGAAACAGGACGGATGGATTTGAAGTCATGGAAAATATTTTGTTGGCTAATTCAAATATCGACGCAGTTTTTGCCATTAATGATCCTTCCGCTCTCGGTGCTTTAGAGGCTATTGACGCCGCCGGTAGACAGGATGAAATGTTCATAGTCAGTGTAGATGGTGCAAAAGAAGCAATGGAAGCTATAAAAAATGGAACATCTTTTGAAATGACCGCTGCGCAGTTACCCACACTCATTGGAAAAATCGGCGTGGAAACCGCTATGAAAGTATTGAATGGTGAAGAAGTTGACAGATTTATTCCCGTTGATGTATTCAGTGTTACCCCAGAGAATGTTGACGAATTTTTAGAAATGGCTACTTTTTAGTGGATAAAAAAGTAAGAGGTTGGTTAACCTCTTACTTTATAATTTTAATAAAGGAGAAAAAATATGGCTATATATTCTATTAAGGAAATGATAAAGGATGCTCATGAAAAAAAATATGCGGTTGGGGCATTCGTATGTGTTAATCTGGAAATGATACAGGCTGTAATCGAAGCAGCGGAGGAAGAAAATTCACCCGTAATCGTACAGGCACATCCCGAAATAAGATCAAAAACAACATTTGAAACTTTCGCAAACATCGTATTCAATTTTGCAAAATATTGCAAAGTGCCGGTAGGACTATCTCTTGATCATGGTGAAACTCTGGAGGATGTTGTAGATGCTATCTCAGCAGGGTTCAATGGTGTTATGATTGATGGCGCGGAGCATTCTTTTGAGAAAAATGTTGAAATGACCAGAGAGGTAGTGAAGATCGCGAAGGGTAAAAATATATTTGTTGAAGGATCGTTGGGCGAAATGCCTCATGGTGTTATCCAGAAAGAGGAAGACATGCCGAAACCCGAAGAAATAAAAGAACTGTTCGAAAGAACGGGAATAGACATTATAGCTCCCGCCGTAGGTAATATTCACGGTAGTGCTCACGGTGAAGTTAAAAAGAATCCAAAACTGAATATTTCACTGATAAAAAGAATTTCGGATTTAACGAACAAGCCAATCTGCTTACACGGTGGTTCGTCCATAGAGGAAAATCAGATGAAAAGTGCTATTGAAGCAGGTATAAGTAAGGTTATAATATTTTCAGATGTAGTTAAAGGTATAAATGATTCGATAAGAAAAGTACTTGAAAATTCCGATGCGGGTGTGAATCCGTTATTTTATTTACAAGACTCTCAAAATGAGGCCAAAAAAATTATCAAGAAGAAGCTAATAACTTTTGGATCAGTGAATAAAGCTTGAACTGGAGGAATTATGAATCCATTTGTTTCGTTTTTATATAAGAATAAGGTTACAGTTGCATTTGTAATTATATTTATTTTTTTCGCCATATTCATTCCGAATTTTTTGTCGCTCAACAATCTCATGAGTGTTGGCAAACAGATAGCGGTTAATGGGATTATTGCGACGGGAATGACTTTTGTCATAATAACCGGTGGTATCGACTTATCGGTCGGATCGCTGCTCGCGGTGGCGGGGGTTTTCTGCGCCATGCTTGTAAAATCAGGTGTAAATTCAATAGTGGTGATTCTCTTAACCATCGGATTGGGTATTCTGATAGGTTTGACTAACGGACTTGTAATAACAAAACTCAAGATTGCACCTTTTATCACCACACTAGCGATGCTGTCAATTTTGAGAGCCTTCGCTCTGGGAATGAGCGGCGGAAGATCGGTCAGTGGTCTTGGAGATACCTTCAGGTTCATAGGGAGGGGAGAGATATTTTCTATTCCATTTCCCCTTTTCATAATGATCGTGGTCTTTATAATCTTCGGGTTCATACTGGCACAGACTAAATTCGGAACACATGTGTACGCTATAGGTGAAAATGAAGATACTTCAAATATATTAGGATTAAAAGTAGATAAAAATAAAATTATAGTATATTGTATAAGTGGAGGACTCGCTGCACTCGCTTCAATAATTCAAACGGCAAGATTGAATTCCGGCCAGCCGCTCACAGGTGAGGGGGCTGAATTGGACGCTATTGCCGCCGTTGTAATCGGCGGAACGGATCTGAATGGCGGTTACGGTAGAATCATTGGAACGGTTTTTGGTGTAGCGATTATGGGTATGCTCACCAATGGATTGATATTATTGAATATATCTTTCTATTATCAATTGGCCGTTAAAGGATTAGTGATTTTGTTTGCTGTTGGTGTTTCCAGGAAGAAATAAGAGGTGATAATGATGGATGTTTTAGTTGGAATAGATGTCGGTACTTCGAATATGAAATTTATTGCTATTACACCTGGTGGTAAAGCAGTACGATTGGTCGTTAAAAAAACTCAGATCGACAGACCCAGAGAGGGCTGGTCCGAATTCAATATTCTCACATTGAAGCAAAATATTTACAGAGGACTGAGGGAATTAGTGGAATACCTACCACCGGAAACAAAAATTCTGTCTATCGGAATTGATTCAATCGGTGAAAGTATAGTTGGCATAAATGAATTTGACGAAGTCATTACGCCGTGCCCAACCTGGTATGACAGAAGAACCAAGCATAAAAGAAAACAGTTCGGTTTGAGTGAAGAGGATTGGTTTAATATCACCGGAATGGTGGATGACGATATATATACTTTATACAGAATAGATTGGTTCAAAGAAAGATATTTTGAAGATTTTAATCACGTGAAGAAATGGATGTGCGTATCGGATTACGTCGTATATCTGTTGACGGGAGAGATGGTTGGAAACCCATCACTATCCGCAAGAACAGGGCTTCTCGACAGAAACACCAGACAATGGTCGAATGAAATGCTGAAACTGATTTCCCTGAGTAAAGACTCACTTCCTGAAATTCGTCCCCAATGTTCGGTTGCAGGATACACCACCGAAAGTATTCTGGAGAAAACGAATATTCCCAGCGGCACACCCGTAATAAATTCCGGACACGATCATCCATGCGCCACATTCGGCTGCTCCATATCCAATATAGGTAAAATCATCGATTCAACGGGTACCGCAGAAGCGATAAACACATTGGTGAATAAACCGTTACCTTTTAAAAAAGTGAACAATGGAAGTTATGATTGTTATCCATATGTAATTGAAGATTATTACAATTTATCCGGACACCTGCCACAATCCGGGGGATTGTTCGAATGGATGGGAAGACTGGTCACGGGAACCAAGCACGATAGTTATTTAACCATCGGCTATATGGAAGAACTGTTCAGTGAGGCCCTCTCCAGTGATGTAGGCGCAAGGGGTATAAGAATTATTCCATTCCTGGAAGGTTCAGGCAGCCCATGGCACAAAAGAAATAAGTCAAGCAGCATCTTGGGAATAAAATCTCATCACAACCGCGGAGATATAATAAGAGCTGTTTTTGAAAGCACGGGGTTCTGGCTGAAAAG
>JASGMR010000018.1 GCA_030156385.1 Kosmotogales bacterium | reverse complement strand
TACCCTTTTTTTGTTGTTCTCTACTCTCCGTTATCTTCTTCCAATCGCTTTGTCATTGCTTCTCTACTGCTTCCCAATCGCTTATCAATTGTTTTCCCATCGCTCAACTATCGTTAGGCCATCGTTAAACTATTGTTCAGCTATTGTTGTCCCATCGTTATACGATTATCGGATGCGAGTTTTTTTATTTTGTCGAAGGTGTTTTTCAGAATTTTTACGCCGTTTTTGAGTGATTCTTTTCTGGCTTCGTATTCTTTTTCCCCGTGATAATAGATTTTTTCCTGGCCGTCGGCCTTTTCGGAATTCACGATGCTGTTTATTATCTGGTCCACTTTATCTTTTATTTCTTCAACGTTCCCGAATGTTTTCAAATCTATCGCACCGAAAAAGTGGCACACTCCGGCGTTATTAGTGGTGTAGGTTTCGGCACTGAACTGTCCCAGTGAAAAGCCCGCAGTCAATAAATCCACAAGAACCGACAGTCCGAATCCTTTGTGGCCGCTGAAGTCCTCTCCCAATCCTCCCAGGGGCAATATTCCGCCGAAATTTCTTTCGTTGAAGTTTTTTATCACATGCGAAGGTGATTCCGTCGATTTTCCCTTTTCATCTATCGCCCATCCATCCGGTATTTCCTTTTCAAGTCTGTTGTAAACTTCGAGTTTTCCTCTGGTGATCACACTCGTCGCCATATCCAGCAGGAACGGATGGATTTTTCCGGGAATGGCTATCGAAATCGGATTCGTTCCCAGCACGGATTCTTTTCCATAAGTCGGAACGACCAGCGGATAGCTGTTTGTCATTGCGATTCCCATCATGTCATTCTTCAAAGCCATTTCGGAATAATACGCCGTTATTCCGTAGTGATTTGAATTTCTGACACTTATCAATCCGATCATGTTTTTCGATGCCTTTTCGATCGCCAGTTCCATCGATTTTTTTGAAACACACTGTCCCGGACCGTCTTTACCGTCCACTATCGCGGATATTGGAGTTTCAAAGATCGTTTCAGGCTCCGAAAAACAGTCAATAAATCCCGCGTTTCTTTCTTTAATATACCGCTCCAGTCTCGCGATTCCATGCGAAGGAATATTTCTCGCATCGGCCTCAACGAGCACATCAACTATTTCCGCGGCTTTTTCTTCCGGGAATTTCTCCGCTTTCAGTATTCCCACACAAACTGTTTTCAGTTCATCAAAATCCACATAAATATATTCAGCCAATTCAAACGTTCCTTTCAAAGAAATTTCTGGCAATCTCTTCGTATATTTTTTTCGACAGATTCAGTTCGTCTATTTCAACGTATTCGTTTGAAACATGTGCGAGGGAGGCTTTCCCGGGACCGATGATAATGGTCTCAATATTTTTCTGTGAGATAAAGGCTCCATCGGTGAAATAGTTCATGAATATTTCTTCCGGATCGATACCGTTGTTATTCAACACCGTTTTGGCTGAATCCGTCAGTATTCCGGAAGAACTGAAGGACTCTCTCTGCAGCAGGACTTCGATTCCCGATCCCTTCACGTAGCTCATTATTTTTGAAATTCTCTTTTTCAGTTCTTTCGAGAAGATATTCTGTTTAAATCTTATATCTAGGACACATTCTGCACGGTCGGGAACGGTGTTTTCTTTCGCACCGCCTGAAATTTTGTTTAAACTTACCGTCAATCCTGGAACTCTGCTCAATTCTTCGAATATTTTGTTGTACGTTTTGAATAAATCGATTATCGCGTTTTTTCCGAGTTCGGGCTGTGATCCGTGGGCGGATTTCCCCTTAAAGGTCAGTTTAAGCCACAGTGCCCCTTTCTCACCGGTTGCCAATCTGTTCGATGTGGGCTCACCGATTATCGCTCCCGCCACCGGCAACTGAAGATGCTCCAGAAAATTCTTAACTCCGGAACACCCGACTTCTTCATCACACGTGCCCAAAAAGATTAAATTGCCTTTGAATTCCGCATCGTGACAGAGATCGATGTATGCGGTGAGAAGGGATGCTAGGCCACTTTTCATATCGCTGCTCCCCCTCGCATATATTTTTCCCTTTTCCGTAACGGGATCGAAGGGATCAGTTTCCCAATCGGAACCCGCGGGGACCACGTCCAGATGTCCGGTGAAAAGCAAATACTCCTCGCCTTCCTTTTTGGTGAGAATCGAATAAACGTTAGCCCTGTTTCTCTGAACTTCCTTGTACCAGGCTTCTATACCGTACTTTTCAAGATAATCTTTTATAAACAGGGCCAGTTTTTTTTCGTTTCCCGGCGGATTCGTTGTGTCGAATTTACAAAAATCGACGGTGACTTTCTCCAGTTCTTTGTCATCTATCATAATTTTATTCCGATATTCCATATGGAATAATCGTCCTGCATATTTTTTTCCGCTTTTGTCAGTTTTCCGTCCGCCACTTTCAGCACTTCTTCATAGAGTTCATTGCCGCATTCTTCGAGGGACGATTCCCCACTTATGATTTTGCTGCTGTCAAAATCGATATTTGCCTTCATTTTTTCCGCCGTCAGATAATTTCCGGTGATTTTTATAACGGGTGCGATTGGATTTCCAGTGGGGGTGCCCTGACCGGTTGTGAATAAAATTATCGTTGCTCCTCCTGCGACCATAGCCGTAACGGATTCCACGTCGTATCCAGGAGTGTCCATAAGATAGAGTCCGGGCTTCTTGTCTATGATCTCACCGTATTCTTTCACTCCGACTATCGGAACTCTACCGCCCTTTATAACCGCCCCGAGAGATTTTTCCTCGATGGTTGTGAGGCCGCCCTTGACGTTCCCCGGTGAAATATTATTCGGAATGTTTTCCTGATCCACCACATCCCGGCTGTTATTAACGCTCTCGTCTATCATTCTTTTCAACATTTTTTCAAACGTTTTTTTCATTTTTTTATCTTCCATTCTTTTGAAAAGAATATGTTCCGCCCCAACCAGTTCAGTGGTTTCAGAAAGGATCACTCTTCCATTCTCTTTCCATATTTTATCTGAAACCTGTCCCACGGCGGGGTTTGCCGACAGACCGGATGAAAAATCCGACCCTCCGCATTCGACACCGATCACGAGTGACGAAACAGGAACTTCTTTTCTCTTCGCACTTTTTGCCTCTTCCACCAATTTTGTCGCTATTTCGGAACCCTCTTTTATCGCTTCGGCCGTCCCCATATCCTGAATCATAATCAGTTCCGCCTCTTTACCGGATGCTCTGATTTCTTCCTGAATCTCATGCGGGGACACACGCTCACACCCCAGACCGACGATCAAAACAGAGGCAACATTCGGATTGAGGGCGCTGTTCAGTATGGTTCTTCTCGTCTGATAGTAATCATCACCGAGCTGTGCACATCCCTGATTGTGGGATGCAACGACACATCCGGGTGTACTGTAAGCTATTCTTTCGGCTACCTTTTTTGCACACAATACGCTTGGTATGATCAGCACATGATTTCTGACTCCAACCGTTCCATCTTTTCTTATATAACCATTAATAGTATTTTTCATAGTTGGCGGGATACCCCTCTATTCACCTCCGTTATTTGATTCGGTTCTGCAGCTTGCCACATTATGAACGTGTACGTGAAAGCCTTTTTTAATTTTATCCATTGATCTTCCGATCACATTATCATATTTGATTATTATCTGAGATTTTTCAATATCATTGACAGCTATTTTATGGCCGGCAGGTATTGACTCCTTTGCTATGACGATTATCGTTTTGTCCAGCCCCTTTATGCTCACTTCCTCTCCCTTTAGTATTTCTTCCAACACCGTTGCCACGTTATCATTTTTCGACAGTGAAATTGCCTGCTTCATCTTGAGTTATACCTCCAATTCAATAAATGTTTGCGCGATTTTATATTCTATTTTTGAAATCTTCAGAATTGAACAAATCATCTCTTCCGAGTGCATTACGTGGTTTTCCAAAGCACTGGAGCTCTGTTCAAAACTTCCATTTAAAATCCCCTCGGCTATCGCAAGGTGTTCTCCCATCTCTTTGATTATCCAATCTTTTTGCTGATCCGGAAGATAATATTTGATAACATTTCTCATTCTTTTTATAAGAGTGGAGATCTTCTTCATCACCCCAATCAGATAATGATTTCCACAATTTTTTAATATTTCGTTATGCAGTTTATAATCGATGTCATATGGAACATTGGCTTTGGTTTTTTCAGGATTTTTCAAATGCACTCTCATTCTGAGAATCAAATCGGAAATAACCGTCATATCCATTTTATTTATCGATTCCTTCAAAGCAAGTCTTTCCAGAACCAGTCTCAGGGAAAAGATCTGTCTGACATCGATTTCGTTTATTTCTTTCACATAAAAACTTTTCGAAGGGCCATTTTCGATCAAATCGTCTTCCACCAGCTTATACAGCGAACCTCTGATCGGAGTGGAAGAAACATTATATATGCTCTTCAATTTCTGAATGGTCAATCTCGTGCACGGAGGTATTTCCAGCTCAACAATGCTGTTCAAAAGTGATTCATACACCTGATGCTGAATTCCTTTGAATTGATTTGTACTATTCATTATCGGTCTCCTTGGAATTTGAATATTTCTTCAAATATTCGTAGCTTTCCTTCAATGTTTTGTACTGCTCTTCTCCACAGAAAACTTCTACACTGAATTCTCCTTCATAACCCGATCTCAATAATAAATCCATAAATTCGTTAAAATTTATCTCGCCCCTGCCCAGCGGTTCATGGGCGGTATCGGCAAGATGGACATGTCCGATCCAATTCGTATCTCTCCTGATAAATTCCGGATCACTCTCTTTGTTCAGATGATCCGAATCCAGTAATATTTTAAAATTTCTCAGATTATTTTTTTCAATAAAGGCCACGGTTTCTTCACAGCCGTTTAACAGAGGACATATATCTTTTCTTAGTGGTTCGATTAAAACTTCAACCCGCATCGATTCACTGTCTATGAACTCATCGACAATCTCAAGCGACTTTGCCAGTCTCTTCAGTGATTCTTCTTTTCCGTCTTCCCAGATGGTTCCCCTCAGTCTCCCGATATTGATATTAACACCAAATTCATTCGCCACTTCTATGGCCTTTAAAAATTTTTCTATGGCTTTTTTCCGTTCATTTTCGTCTATATTGTTCAGGGACAATCCCGCAATTCCGGCCATTTCTCCCGAGCAGAGAAATATCATATCCAGGCCGAAAGAATCGTTATAATGCTTTATTCTTTCGATATCCACCTTTTCCGGATCGTCTATCATCAATTCATATTTTTTGAATCCGATAGACGAAAGCTTCCTCAAAGTTTCTTGCAGTCTGCCGGTCAGGCCGGTGACCCTAGAGCCTTCCGGAATATTTTCATTCGCAACCATAAAACTAGCTTTCATTATTCATCAACTCCTGATTTGCGTTTAAAAGAGCGATAGAAATTGAAATAACTTTGGATTCCAGCTTGTCACTTCTGGAAGTTAAAACCGTGGGATATCCCGTTCCGAGAAGCAGTCCCGCAGTTTTTGCCTTCCCGAGATGAACCAGTCCTTTTATAAGGTTGGCAGCGGATTCGAGATTAGAACACACGATTATGTCGGCGTCCCCGCCAACGGGTGAAGTGATCTTCTTATTCACAGCGGCCTTTTTGCTCACCGCAGTATCGAGTGGCATCGGTCCGTCCAGATAACAATTTCCGATCTGTCCCCTGTCGCTCATTTTTGAAATCACAGCACATTCCAGCAGATCTTTGTTGTTGATCGACAGTCTTTCGTTTATTCCTATCACGGCGATCTTCGGCTTTTCGTATCCGAGGGATATCGCAAGATCCCTGGCATTCTCTATTATTTTTATCTTTATTTTCAGTTCCGGATACACATTCACCGTACCGTCGGTTATCATCAATATCTTTTTGAAATCGGGTATTTCCATGAGCGAGATGTGACTCACGAACTTTCTGTCGTTCTTCGCTTCAATCACGATCGTTTTGAGAAAAACTGCTGTGTTGATATTACCCTTCATCAAAATTCCCCCGGTATCTTTTATCATCTTCACAGCAGTTTCAACAGCGTCCTTTTCACTTACTTCATCAATTATCTCAACTTCTCTGAGGTTAATCAGATCGGAATTCTCTATTTCATTTTCAATTATTTTCCTTTCACCAACGAGTACGGGGATCACATTGCCCCATTCACACACTTTTGAAATCGCTCCCAGCGTGCTTTCATCGTAGGGTCTCACGGAAATCAATTTTATTCTGTTTTTTACTTTTTCAGCCTTTTGTATCAATTCATCAAATGATTTTATCAAGGTTCCACCTCAATATTCCTTCGCAATAATTTTATCGTTCAGTACATCGTCCACACCGGCTACGAGAGTTTCCATTTCGAATTCTCCGGGGAAACATATTATTCTGAAACGGTTGCCCAGTTTTTTCTCCAGTCTTTTCTTTATATATTCCGATTTTATTACTCCGCCGGTAATAATAAAAGCGTCTATCACTCCGTCGAACACCGCCAGAAAGCTGAACATATACTTTGCGATGTTATACACATAGGCTTCCAGAACGGTCGTCGCTTCTGGATCGTTATTCTCGGCCATTTCAACGATTTTCTGTACGTCTCTGGTGTTGAAATGTGAATAAAGACCGCCCTTATGCGTGAGAACATCCATATAATCGTCATTTTCCTCTGAAAACCGGGAGAGTTCGTGTGTGGGCAACGCGCCCGCTCTCTCGACAGAAAAGGGGCCCTCTTTATCACTGTTATACAGATCAACCATTCTTCCATTAAAATGTGCACTTATCGAAGAACCCCCGCCCAGATGTGCGACTATCAATCTTAAATCCTCGTACCTCTTTCTCAATATATTCTGAGTTTTTTTTGCCACCGCTTTCATATTCAGAGCGTGCGACAGAGAATTTCTATTTATTTTCCTTATACCCGTTATCCTTGCCCAGTCCTCCATCTCGTCAACACTTATGGGATCAACGGTGAAACCGGGAACACCGAATTCCATCTCCAGATCTTTTGCAATAACCACGGCGGTATTGGATGCATGAACCCCCTGAAGACCTTTCAACGCATCTTCGACCATTCTCTCATTCACCCTGTACACACCGGATGCAAGTGGTTTCAATCTTCCACCTCTCGCGGCTACCGCACGCAATTCCCGGGGAAGAATGTCGTTTTCCTTCAGTGTGTCGAGAATCTGATTTTTTCTTATCTTATACTGATCGGGAAAAAGGGGTAAATCGAGCTGTGAATCACTCAACTTCAGATTTTTTCTGAACAATTCCCTTTTCCCGTCAAAAACCGCAATCTTTGTTGACGTTGAACCGGGATTGATAACGAGTATGTAATCGTTCATTAGAGCACCTTTTCCACTATTCCTTTGAAATCCTTCATTTCCAGAAGGGTTCCCCTGATTCTTCCTTCCTGTCTAACAATATCCACTATTTCTTTTATCTGTTCATCGTTCGCTTCGTATCCCAGTTTTTTCAGCCAGTATTTTACGCTGGCATTTCCACTGAAAGCTCCGAGTTTGATCTGAATCTCTCCCATTCCCACGAGGGACGGCAGATATGGAGACATCGCGGGTTCTATTCCGACTTCATTCAGCTTGTCCACAGCGTCCACCACGATACCGGATTCCACCCAGAATAATCTTTTTCCAACAACGGGTTTGTTGTTCGCAACTTTAATTTTTGAAATATCTTCAACAAGCCTGGAAACCTCTCCGATTTTCGTGAGATCGACTCCAGTATCTATGCCCATAAGAATTTTCAGAGCCGCGGCAACTTCTTCCGTGGCGACATTCCCGGTTCTCTCGCCCAATCCGTTTATCGAACTGTGGATTCCGGCCACACCGGCTCTGACCGCAGCGAAAACCGAACCCATGGCGAGTCCGAATTCATTGTGAACATGAAATTCCAGCGGAATGTCCGGGATATTCTTCTTCAGTTCCGTGAAAAAGAATTCTATCGCAAACGGGGAAGCAACGCCAAAACTATCGACAAAAACCATGCTGTGAGGATTTGCCCTCTTCGCAACTTCGGTGAAGATGTTCAGCACATAATCGAATGTCGATCTGGTCGTGTCCCATCCCATGAAGGTCGGTTTCATACCGTTTTTCTTCGCGTATTCTATGGTGGAAACGATCCTGTCTATCACCTGCTCCGAGGAAACTCCGTATACGTATTCGTTGTCGTACGGATTGACCGCATGTTCGATCACTATTCTCTCCGCTCCGCATTCCAGAGATGCATCGACATCTTTCTTCAATGATCTTGCGAAGGGAATTATCTCGGATTTCAGATTCATCTTCACCAGTCTCTTTATGGCCCTCTTGTTTTCATCCGACACGACCGGCATGCCTACTTCTATAGACTTCACTCCGAATTCATTCAGGGCGGTGGCTATCTTGACTCTTTGATCTTCATTCCATGTCAGGCCACAGGTCTGCTCCCCGTCTCTGAGAGTAACATCGTGAATATATATATTATCGAGTGCATTCTCACCTTTTATCTTCTTATCAAAATTCTTCGGACATACCCATTTAGTGTTATCAAAATAAGGTGTGTCATTCAACGGCATATCTTTCAATTCCTTTGGCTTCATATGAATACCTCCTGATTTTTTATTTTTGGCAATATCAAACAGTTATTTAAAACTATCACTTTTAAATTTTTATCCGAAACTTCTCTTTCTAACGGTTCACTTTCACCGGTTATTTTCAAACCTATTTTTTTGAAATCTTCCACGTATTCCGTTTCGCTTATTATGTGAATCTCCTTCTTCTCCATTATTTTCTTCACCGCATATGCGGCAACGTATGCAAGCGGATCTTCACCCGACAGGCTCTCGAGTTCCTTCAAAATCTCCCCGCTATTTTTCCGGAGCATCTGTGCGAACACAGGATGATCTCCGAATCCTTCGAAAAGCGGAGAAATCATGACGATCTTTCCTCTGTCTTTCGTGATCAAATCGGCCGTATACAGCGCCTTGCCGCTCTGCCAAAAATCGTTGACCGATGGATAGGATGAAATGAATGTGACATCTGATCTTCTATCATAAATAACTTCCACTTCTTTCTCCGCAAGTCTGATGCCCTCTTCATGTGCTGCGACCGGATCACCCGACACGCAGCCGGCTATTTTTCCATTTGCATCGAAATAATAATTGATAATAAAATCGACGCCGGCTCTTCTCCCGGCCTCGTTGATAAGACTTCTGAATTTATTTTTTGCTATCCCGACATTCGCGTTACTGTTCAATATCGCCATATGATGGGATTTGAAAACTGTTTCATATCCTGCCACTCCCGGAACGATCATCTTTGATCCTCCGGACCATCCTGAAAATCTGTGTGGAACGATCGCACCTATACAAACCGTCAGATCCGCTTCCACCATCGCATTTATTTTGAGAGGAACATCCAGAAATGATCCGTAATCGATAATGTTTTCTGAATCATGTGCATCATGCTGAATGATCTTTGAAAAATCCGTGAACTCCCCGAACTTTTCTCTGAGTTCCCGATCCGTCATCATCCTGTGGGTTCCGGTAGCCACGAGAATCGTGACCCTGTCCCAGGGAATACCGTTCGAGCTGAATCTCTTCTTCAATTCGACCAGTGTTTCATATACAGGGGAATGCCTGGTGTGATCCTCGACCACCAGTACGATTTTCTCCGATTCGGAAGCCAGCTCCACCAGTCTCTTCGAATTTACCGGATTATCCAGAGAATCGGACAGAGAAATTTTTTTTGTCTTTTCATTTCCCCTGTGTCCCTCAATGATATTTTCGTCGGGCACAGACAGCCCGTACTTTTCATCCGCATAATAATCCAGAAAGTGTTTCAAATCAATTTCCTCCAAAATACATGTCTCTTATTCTCCGATCATTTTTCAGTTCATCGACCGTACCCTCTATCATAACTTTTCCCTGTGAAACAATATAAACTCTGTCGCTCATCGGCAAAGATAATTTTGCGTTCTGCTCGACTATGAGCATCGTCAATCCGCTCTCTTTAACTATCTTCTTCAGTGTTGAGAATATCCTTTTCACTATTACCGGTGCGAGCCCCATTGAAGGTTCATCGATCAGCAATATCACCGGATCGGCAACTATTGCTCTTCCAATTGCAAGCATCTGCTGCTCGCCACCTGAAAGAGTTCCCGCAGCCTGATTCTTTCTCGACTCCAGCTCGGAAAAGAGAGCGTAAACTTTTTTGATATTCTCCCTCGCTTTTTTCATGCCGACACTCACTCCGGCGACTTCCAAATTTTCCTGAACGGATAAATCACCAAAAACCTGTCTCCCTTCCGGTACCTGAACGACACCCATTCTTGTAATTTTGTGCGGTAATATGTTCTGAATCTCATTTCCCAAAAATTTTATTTTGCTTTCGGGGGAACATTTAACCAGTCCGGAGATACTCTTCAGAAGAGTAGTTTTTCCAGCGCCATTTGGACCAAGAACGGATACAACTTCGCCTTTGTCCGCTTTTATATTCACCTTTCTAAGTGCGGGCACTCCGTTGTAAGCAACAGATAAATCTTTAGTCTCAAGAATATTCATCCTCATTCCTCCCCCAAATAAGCCTTTAAAACGACCGGATCTTTTTCTATTTCATCGAAGGGACCCTTCGCGATAATTTCTCCAAAATTCAAAACGTAAACCCAATCCGCCACAGCCTTTATAAAATCCATAGTGTGTTCGACCAGAACAGTCGTGATGCCCCTTTCCCTAAGCACCAGCATCAAATCCATTATCACTTTGAATTCATCTCGCGTCATTCCCGCGGCGGGCTCATCCAAAAACAACAGCTTCGGTTCCAGAGCCAGAGCCCTCGCAATTTCAAGACACCTTCTCAAACCGTACGCCATTCCCTTCGGTGATTCGTAAGCCTTATCCTTTAATCCGACCAGATCAAGCAACTCCAGGGCTTTCTCCTTATTCTGTCTTTCCTCTTCCCTGAACTTTTTCGTGTTGAAGACGACGCTTATCGGGCCGCTCTTGTAGAACGACTTTCTTGCAACAAGAACATTCTCGATAACGGAAAGATTATCGAACAGTCTTATCTTCTGGAACGTTCGGGCTATACCCAATCTGCTGATTTGATTGCTCTCATACTTAGATATCTCCTTATCCTGAAAGAAAATCTCTCCGCTCGTTATCGGATGCACTCCAGTTACAACATTTATGAAAGTCGTCTTTCCACTCCCGTTCGGTCCGATGAAAGCAGTAATCTTTCCTTCTTCAATAGTTAAAGAAAGATCCTTATTTGCGACAACACCTCCGAAACTCTTCGTCATATTTTTTGTTTTCAGTATATCCATAGTTCACCACCCCTTAAAGAGTCTTAGTATTACTGCTTTTTACTCTAAAAATCTTTTTGAACATATTTCCAAGAAGCGGTGCCAATCCCTTTGGCATGAAGATTATTATCACGATTACAATAATCGAAGTAACCATCAGATAATAATTCTCCCAGCCACCGAATCTTAAAAATTCAGGAAGTAATGTCAATCCAATACCTCCAACGACTCCACCGAGCATATCTCTCAAACCTCCGACAACCGCCATGGCCACGAAATTCGAAGATTCGAAAAAAGTGAACGGTTCCGGAGACAAAAATCCCGCCAGATGAGCATAAAGTGCACCAGCAAGTCCGGCCAGGCCTGCTGAAAATCCAAAAGCTGCGATCTTCAGCTTCTTTGTGGATATGCCACAGGTCTCCGTTGCAACGTCATCGGAATTCATTGCAAGCATCGCCCTTCCGTAATGGGAATGTTTTATCTTGTACATTATGTACAGAGTGAACAACAGTATTACACCCAGCAGCCAGAACACATTTTCAAACGAAAGCATGTAATCTCCGACGTGATAAAACGGAATTCCGAAAAATCCGTACGGTCCGCCAGTTATCGGCTGAAGGTTGACGACCAGCATGTTAATGATCTGGCCAAACGCTATCGTTACAAGTGAGAGGAAAAACGCCTTCAGCTTAAACGAGGGAATACTCAGCAGAAATCCCGCCAGAACACTGATGCCTATTCCGATTATTATTCCCAGAAAAATCGGTAATCCCAGCCTCGTCGAAAAGTATGCCGACGAATACGCACCAATAGCGTAAAATCCCGCCTGTCCAAGGGATATCTGACCGGCAAACCCCGTCAGAAAAACCAGGCCAGTTGCCAGTATCGCGTGAATCAGAGCTCTGTTCAGAAGATAAAGGTGATAAGTATTGTTATCTATAATTGGGAATAAAAAGATTACAGCCAGACCTATTAAACCAAATATTATTTTCTTCTTCATCATCTATCCCCCTATACCCTTTTGGACTTCCAATTAAAGATACCTGACGGTTTGATTATCAACACGAGGATCAACACAGAAAACGAAATTACGTCCTTGTATGTGGAAGATATATAGAGAGTGGAAAAATTCTCTAAAACTCCCAGACAAACTCCTCCCAAAATCGTTCCGTAGGGATTCGTCAATCCTCCGAGCACCGCCGAAGCAAATCCCTTAACGCCTATGGCACCTCCACCCAGTTCAACGGAAACAAAATAAATCGGAGCGAGCAATATTCCCGCTATTCCGACAACACATGTTGCCATCATGAATGAAAGTGAAGTTGTGAACTTGACGTTGATTCCCATCAGTGCAGCAGCTTCCCTGTTCTGGGCGGCAGCTCTGAAAGATTTTCCTATGAGAGTCTTGTTGAGCAATATGTATATCAACACCATCAGAATTGCTATTACGAAATAAATATTCAAATACAATACGGAAATTTTTATCGAACCTATTGAAACAAAATCTGTGCTTTTTCCAAAAACAGGTGGGAACGGTCTGGGAAGTGCACCGTATGCAACAATAATCAAATTCAACCAGAAAGTACAGAGCATTAAAGTCGCAACGACAAACTCCAGCCTTCCCCCGCCTCTCTTTCTTATCGGTTCATATATGAACTGTCTCAATCCCAATCCGTATAAAGCTATCAAAGCTACCGAAAAAACGAATGACAGAAAAAAACCCAGATTCATTCCATAAAACGTTATGAATAAATATGCACCCAGCATCGCCGAAGATATGTTTGCAAAATTTATTCTTGAAATTGTCAACCACAAAAAAACTACGCCCAATCCTACCAGACCATAAGTTGCTCCTATCGAAGCCCCTGAAATTATATTCTGTAGAATATCCTGAAGCATCATCCACCCCCTCGAATTTTAATAGGGAAAGAGAGCGAAAAGATCCGCTCTCTTAAAACTATATTTTTTAGAATATCTTATCGATTATTACCCAATCTTTTCCGTCGAACTGTGAAATCAAAGAAACATTTGTGAAGTTATGATGCTCATCACATTTGAGTTCTCCCTGAACGCCCACTATTTCGGCCCCGTCAGCCAGATATTCCGCAAGAGCAGCACCATCTGTGCCAACTGCAGCTATCGCATCGGCTATCAGGTATATTCCATCGTAATATGCCTGTGCAGGATCACTCGGTTCTTCTCCATCCCACTTTGCCTCATATTTTTCGACAAATTCTACAACAGCGGGATCCGGATCGATCGGGTTAAAACCCTGTACCGAATATACTCCGACTGCAGAATCGCCGGCTAAATCTGTGAATGCAGGAACACCCCATGCGGAGAATCCAATTATAGGAACATCAACCTGATATTGTCTCATCTGATTGACCGAAACTGCGGCTTCAGATTCATGTGTCAATCCTACTAATCCGTCTATTCCCGCATTCTTTAACTTTGTGATCTGTCCTGTTGCATCCTTCTCTCCCTCTTTTATCTGTTCTGCTGCAGCTATGTCGATTCCGTATTCCGCAAATTTTTTCTTTGCCACTTCATAGGCAGCCAGACAATAGTCGGTCGATCCGTAGATTACACCAGGATTCTCGATTCCAAGAACTTCAACCGCATACTTTACCAGATTATCAACCTTAACTCCATCATCTGCTCTGAGTCTGAACAAATAATCATTAGGAATTACCGTGTACCTGAATGATGGTGAAGTAGCACCAACCAGCATAGGAGTCTTCGCCTGTTGAGCCAGCGGGTGAACTCCGATAACCGAACTGCTCATATTTGGTCCGAATATTGCAACAGCATTATCCTGGAACAGGGCTCTTCTGATTACGTTGGCAGCTGTACTCGGATTGGCAGCATCATCATATACTGCGAGCTCTATTGTATCTCCGTTTATTCCGCCTGCTGCATTTATTTCATCGACAGCCAGCAATGCACCCTTCTTGATGTAGTCACCCAATATAGAACCGAGTCCTGTGAAAGGCGCAACCAACGCTAACTTAATAGTTGAACCAAAAACGGCAACACTCAAAAAAAGAACTAACACTAAAAATATCCCTTTACCTAGTTTCACTTGAACACCTCCATGATCAAGGGCATCTTACCCCGTAGTGAATAGATTTTGACACAATTTTCTTATATTACAATAAAATTAAGTTGATGCATCATACATCATGCATAGTATAACATGAAAATTTTTCTATCACAAAATATAATTATCCACGAATACGGATAATTAAGTGTGTTTATTTCCAATTAAATCGAATTAAAAAAAATATAATTAATATTGTAAAATTTCCTTCCAGCTTTTTTGAAGTGAAAAAACGGGCTCATAAAAAGATCTGCTGCTTTCTTTTATGCTATCTATGCTATTCTCTTGTTCTCTACTCTCTGTTCTCTACTCTCTGTTCTCTACTTTCCGTTCTCCCGTCCATGATTCTTTTATTATCTGTTCTCTGCTTCTCTATTATCTTATGGGGCCCCTTCTGCGCCCTATACCCTTAGACCCTGTACCCTCTTTTTCTATGGTTTTCCCATTGCTTCTCTATCGCTTTTCTACTGTTCAACTATTGTTGTTCCTTCTGCACCCTAGACCCTAGACCCTGTACCCTCTCTTTTCCACGCCCTGTTTCCCTGTTTTCAAAAAAGTTATGGAAAATCTCAGGAAATTTGTGAAAAATAATTAGTATTTATTTTACTAATTATTAGTATGTGATATACTATATACATGAATGACAAAATATTTTTTTCTGATTTTGAGAAATATTTAAAAGTACTGAATTATCATCTTGAACTGAATAACAAAAAAATTGAATTTGTCGTATGTGGTGGAACTGCATTAAATGCAATGGGTTTTGTTTCACGTGTTACGAAGGATATCGATGTACTGGGTTTTGTTGAAAACAATGATAATAATATTTTAATTGAAAAAGCTATATTTCCGGACTGGCTAAAAGAAATAATCAACAAAATTTCCAGAGATTTTAATATTCCAAAAGATTGGTTGAATACGGGTCCCACTTCTATGATTGATTTAGGGTTACCGGCGGACTTTGAAAAAAGATTATCAAAAAAAGATTACGGTTCAAATTTATCAATTTATTATATTTCCAGGATAGATCAAATCTATTTTAAGCTTTACGCCTGTGCCGACAGAGGTGGATATCACCTTGACGATCTGAAAAAACTCAATCCCAGTAGCGAGGAATTACTCAATGCTTCGTTGTGGTGTATGACTCAAGATATTTCAGAAGGATTTAAAACCATCCTTAAAGATCTACTGGCAAAAATGGGGTATGAAGATGTATCTGAGAGAATTTAAAGATTTACTTATTGAGAATTCAATAGAAATTTTATGGGATCAATGGACTAAACTCGGGGTCTGGATCTCAAATGATATGTCTTTTGCTTCCAACAGCGATCCCGAATGTACCCTCGCATTTTCTGAATATTTTAGCAAATATGAAGGAAGGCTTTCAAAAATTTCAAAAACATGGAGAGAAAACAAAGACTACATAAATACCGCAAGATTAAAAAGAATTGAAAAAAATCTGGCTTTTCAGAGTCAATCCATCAACATAAACATAAAAGTAGCAGAGAAAAAGGATGATTATAATAAAATAATCACCGGGCCGGATCTTGAAAAACCCGAAAACATACTATTAAAGCTGCGAATGCTCTTCGGACCTTCCACAAAGGCAGAAATAGTTTATTATCTATTTTTCAACGAGGAAACCAATTCCAACGAACTGGCAAAGAGAAGATATTTAAATCAGAAAGCGGTTTATACAGAACTCGATAAACTCAACAAAGGAGGGATATTGATTCAGAGAAAAACAGCCCGGGAAAGGGTTTACAGATTAAAAAATGATTTCCGATCACTCTTTAAAACTAAAAAAGAAAAATTATCGTCCTTCTGGATCCTTCTTTTCTCAGTTTTTATCTTAAAAATAACAGAGAAGTACGGTGATTTCGACGAATACATATTTTTTTCAAAAATTATGGATGAAAAACAAAAAATCCTTATGATGCTCAATAATTCTGGTAAATATGAAATAGATGATATGGAAAAAACTGCAGAGGCCTTCTTCATTTTTATAACGAATTATTATAAAAATCTTATAAAAAGCTCCGTTGTATAACAACAAAAGTAGAAACTGAAAAGCGCTATAGAAAACAGATAAAAGATAATTGATAACAGGCTAAAAAGCTCAAGAGCAAAAATGCCCAAAGGCTGAAGGGCCCAATTGCGGAAGCTTGGCTAAAAATATGTTCTGCTTTTATTACCTGTTCTCTGCTTCTCTATTATCTTCTTCCGATTGCTTCCCTACTGCTTCCCAATCGTTTCTCTACTGCTCAACTATTGTTAGTCCATTGTTCAGCCATTGCCCAACTATTTTTTCCCTATTATCTAATTCTCTACTTTCCGTTCTCCCGCCCATAATTCTTTTATTCTCTGTTCTCTACTTATCTATTATTATCTTTTTACAATTGCTTCCCAATCGTTTCTCTACTGCTCAACTATTGTTAGTCCATTGTTCAACAATTGTTCAGCCATTGTTTTCCATCGTTCATCTATCGTCGTCATCTGTTCCTCCGTATCTGAGCTTTTTGTTTGCATAACATCCCAGAGAAGAGGCCGCAACCATCAAGATAAATGCGACAATATAGGCTGGCAACATGCTGTGGCTCCAGGAAGTGAGTAAGAAAGAAATATTCAGGAACGGCAGGTAAAAAATTTGTACCGCCAGCCCAATTATGTTCAGCCAGTAAGCTTTGAAAATGAGTAACTGAACGGCATTTAATATTAATACGATAAAAGCGGGAAGATTCATCAAAATGACCGTTTGTTTATGAGCGCCTGAATATCCGGATAAGAAATAACCGAGAAGACCCCATATTAAGAGCGTGATGACGCTGATCAAAGCGTATGGGACATTTACATCAAAAAATATAGTGAGCATACTCCAATTCATCAAGTATCCCATAAGAAAAGGGATCAAGCCGGATATAAATAAGACTACTTTTTTCATGAATACTCTCCTGAACAAAATATAACCTGTATATATAACGATATTAGCACTACCCGTGTGCAAAATCCACTTTATTCCATTTTACCTGTTATTTGTTTACAGTTCTCTATTATCTATTAAGCGATTGTTGAACAATGGTTAAGCAATGGAAAAGCGATTGTATAAGGATCTGTTTTTTGGCTTTTGCTCTTTAACCCTTTTGCTCTTCATCTTTTTGGCATTTTGATCTTAGTTTTTTTATTCCATTTTACCTATTCTCTATTTGCCAATTCTCTGTTTTCTATTGCACTTTTCCGCTTTTTTTCTGTTATCTATTACCCGTTCTCTGTTCTCTAGCGGTTCACACTATTAATCCAAATACAGCGTAACGGTCACATTCCCGCTTCCAAGAACTTCTTTCAGTTCTTCCTGTGTAATATCGTTGATTTTGCCGAGTCTTGTAAAATTCCAGGAATTCGGTTCGTAATAAATTACGAGAGAATTTCCCAGATACAATATCAGGTCACCGGGTTTTGTTGTGATCTGTTCATCATTTCTCGGAAGGCTTGTACCAAGACCACCGACCTTTTCCATATTCCCATAATCCCGCATATTAATTGTAACAGGACCTTTTGCAAGAAGCTCTTTCAACGCTTCGGTCGAAGAATTTTCCACCAAGGTTACTGTGAATACTTCTTCTCCAATCTGTAGTTTCATGGTATTATTCTGCACCTCCTCTGCATTTTCCGTGTTGGGATTTACGGTGGACGCGGTTTCACTGGAAGAGTTGGTACCATATCCGACAGCCAAAACCACAATCATCAGAATTGACAGAATCAATATATAAATTTTATGTTTTTTCATAGCTGGTCTCCTTTATTTTATTTAAAAATCACATGTCCTACCTGAGAATTCATCAATTTTTCCAGTATAACTGATAATATTTTAGCATATTTACATAATATGATATGTGAGCCGCAGAACATTATCATCCTAAATGCCTTGGAGAAGCGTTTTTATTGAAATTCCCAGTACTCAACGGGAACGAAGAAAGTTTGTGTGTTTCTGTATATAGAGTATTCGTGATAACCGTAAATCAGTTCGTTTTCCTGGCTCAGTTTGATTTTATCTCTGAATGCACCTTCTTTCCTGAGTGTTTTCTCCAGTTTTATCCCCTGATGTGCATCGAAAAATCTTGAATCATTTCCCAAAACGATTTTGTTTATTTCAACCCTGCTTGAACCGCAATAGCTAGCTTTCAGGAATCTCACTTCGCTGATCATTTCAAAACCCCCTTTTTTGATTTTACAAAGATGCGAATTTTAAGATATGAATTTGAAGACAGATTCCAGAAAGCTCACGTTACAAAAAACAAAAAATATTCATTCACTTACCCGTTGGCCTCCTTTCCTGAAACGTTTTGAAACCCCTATAAAATAATGATAGGACGACATCCCCACAATTTCAATAAGTTTTTTATGAAATAAAATTTTCATGAACGAATTGAATAAACTGCAACAAATGTATAGCCCTTTGATAAAGAGGTACATGTGTTAAAGAAATATATTAAAAAAGTTTTTAAGAAAGTGAACGGAGAGGCACTTTCAAGTTTTTCAATTTTGAGAAAAACTCTGAAACATGGTTTGAATATGAAAGATAGAGACCGAAGGCATTTTTTGAAAAATCAAAAACATGAAACTTTTTTTCATTTCTTACATTTTTATCAATAATTGCTTCAAAAATATCATCACTTCTTCATTACCAAATAAAAGAACTCTTAGGTATATTTGTAATAATAATTTCATTTCCCTCACCACTACTTCCCACATTATATTGAATTCCATATTTTAATATATGATATTGCCTATAAATATCTCGAATCAAGTCACAGTCATCATATGTCACAATCCATTGAGTTTTGCTTAAATATTTTGTTATCACTCTCTCAAGTTTTCTATGATCTTCTTCTTTAAAATAATTAGCATATAGTTTATGTCCTTTTTTAACATACGGAGGATCTATGTTAAAAAATGATGTGTAAATTGTGTTCTGAAGGTGAATAGTGATAAGTTCACTTGCGTCGCAATTGTACAGTTCAATACTATTTTTTAATAGAGCAATTTGTTTGATTTTTTTTACTATCTTACTCTTATTAAATCGACAATCAATTTTATACTTACTGTTTTGATATTTTCCACCTAGGGGTCCCCCCATGATAATACCGGAAAAATTTACACGATTTAGAAACAGTGTTGCAAAACCATCACTCATTTCATCAGAAGATCTATCTTTATAAATTGCTTTTTGCTTTTTCCGTTCTTCTAAAGTTATTGGAGTATCGGTAATCAATTTTAGTAAGGATTCTGTATGATGAAGAACAGAATACCAAAAGTGATAAATATGTGGGTCGAAATCGTTAAGAACAACCGACTGTACAATATCATCACATAACAAACCGATTCCAATTCCAAATCCACCTGCAAAAGGTTCTACATAGGTTTTATTGTTTAGTTTGTTAATCTTAATAATTTTTTTTACCTTGTTATAAATTTTTGATTTACCTCCCGGATAGCGAAGTGGTGAAAGTGATTTTGCCATCCAATTCTACCTCCTAATTATCAAGTCTTTGTATGCCATAAATGCATTGGGTAGCCAATCTGATAAATCATAAGAATTTAGGAACATCCTCGTATTTGTGTTCTCGGGTTTCTTCTGAAGAGCAGGAATGACTTCAAAAATAATAGGAGGATTGGGTGAAAGTGTACTCTTATCTTCGGATATAAGTTTTTTCAACGAAACAAGTAAGGATTCCTGTTCATTGATATCATATTTTTCAGGCAGTTGACCCAATTCTGCATAATTAAGCAGTTGAAGGCCTAATCGTCTGTCAAATAGCTGATGTTTCCTTTGATTCCAGTAATTATCCAGACAGTTTTTACAGGAACGTGAACATTCACACTCTTTAAGAATCCTTCTTGTTCTGTCAAACACTTTATCGAGAATTGAACCAATTAATGATGAATAACCTGCACCACTTGTGAGGTTGTCATAAAAGAACATTTCAATATGTGAGTTACCATTGTTTTTTATTCTTGGGCGCCACCCGCCACTGATTTCATTATAATCAATATCAAGAACAAGCGAGACGGCTTTCTTTAGGGCCTCATGAAGAGTTGTTACAGCTGCTCGAAGTATAGTTTTCTCTTCTGCATTGTTGTTGCCAACGAGTTTTGAAGAATTATAAGATATATCCAGCATAAACATGTCTGTTAGAAATTCATATCCCAAAAATATATTAGTAGCCACATTTCCATTATGATAGCATAAAGGATGATTATCATGATATGGTTGAGAGAAGGAGAATGTTCCATTGGAGTTTACTTTGGCAACTTCCGCGCCACCACATTTTTTACAGACATTAAAGCCTTTTTTAGCCTTTCCCATATTAACATTCAATACTTTTCTGTTAGGAAGATTAGCAAAACGAATGTTGCTCTGTCCATAATGATTCATTTTTATATCTTCAGGCACATAAGAATAATATGGTGCCTCCGCGTATGTGTACTGTTCATCTTCATCTTCAAATTTCACTTCATCACCTTTGACGGGAGAAAAACCCCAAGGACGTAACATTTTATTTTGAACGATATCTGCACCACAATATGGACAACACATGTTGGGAGAAATTTCTTGTTTCAAACCAAACCAATTGCAATCGGAACAAATATAGATATCTTTGTAATAATCTTTGTTTTTGAAATAAAACTCGGCTTGGTTTGTTTCAAATCCCTTTGGCCGAGGGTTGGCGTAAATACCGCCGCTTTTAAATATTTTTTTATCTATCATAACAAAACGTCCCGGTGCATATTCACTAAGAGCAACTGAAATATCCCGTTCCGGAGAATATTGAATATTGCGAGGAGCATTCTTGCCATTTTTAGATTCTTTCTCAACAAAAAAACGAACAACATTTTTTGGAAATGAATATGAAGGAATAAAACCTTCGTTATAGAAAACATCAAATGCTGTCTTTTCTTTGCCGTTGTTTATATACTCATTACGCTTTCCTTCAGCTAAAACCTTTTCACTGATTTCACGAAATTGTATGATTGTCTCGTTTGTTGGAAAGTTCATATTTTTAGCATAAGCTATAAAATTCTTACCGTATTTTTCGCAAAATGACATTATATCTATATCAACAATTCCATCAAATTGAGTTTTCATATCGGGAGTGGACATGAATTTATTCAAAGCAAGCATATTATAATGACGTTGCTTAATTTTTGAATTGTTACGATCTATCCATGGCTTACGTGGTGAGCCTGAAATCATTTCGTCAGGATGTAAAAAGTAATGACTATCATGTGGCCCACCGGAAGAATATGTTACAATTGTGGATATACCCGCATTCTTACGCCCGGCACGCCCAGCGCGCTGCTGATAATTTTCTCGCATAGGAGGCATATTGCGAAGCCCAATGGCAGTCAAAGAGCCTATGTCAATGCCAACTTCCATTGTGGTAGTGCAGCTCAAAACATCAATCGAATTCTCTCCGTTTTTACCTGCGTTGATATCTTGAAACCGCATCTCATACTTTTCTGTACGACTCCAAGTATCGTTTCGGATTTCTTTGTGAGATAATTGTGCTGTGTGTTCTTCTGTATTAATTGTATGAATAGCATCACTTTTATCCAAAGCACTCAAAACTGGTATTCGCCAAAAATCAAAGCGTGACAAATCGGATTCGCCAATAGGTACCAAATCCAATGAGTCAAAACAAACACCGCAATAATTTCCGATTTTGAACGGAGATAACTTTCCACATTTTACGCAGCGATACCAAATGAAGTCTTTGGCAGCAAGCTCAATTTTTACTGCTGATAATTTAATGTAAAAACGACTATTATTTATTGAAGTATCGAAAAACAAACTTCTCACTTTATTTAAGATTTTTTCCGTGGTTTTTTCATCAATGTTCAACAGTTCTCGGATTCTATGAATAAGTCCTTTGTCTAGCTCCTTTGAGAATTCAAAACCCAAACCAAATATCTGATTTTTGCTTCTACCGGGCAAACTTTTTCTAATGTCGTCTTGAATTGTTTCTCCAAGAGCGGCACTATCATCCATGACATCCCAAAACAACAACACAAGTAATTGATAAAGAACATTCTCATCTAAGGTTATTCCAATAGCATTCAAATCAAATATACAATTGTCAAGAATAGAAGATACTGGAGCTAAAAAACCAATGCCAATGTCCTTAAAAGAACGAGGACTTTCTGTAAAGAAAGTTAATAACTGCTCATAATATCCATCTGGTAATGTCTGTTTAAAATTCGCTGCAGAATAATCAACCGCCCTTCCTCGTCTCTTCGCTCTATATTTTTTGTCTTTAAACAGTTGTTTATCTTCTTCAAATTTCTCCTTGCTTTTTCCACTGAAAAATGTAAGGCTATTTTGGAGACACACATCTAAGAATGCAGGGTATAAATCAGATAAAGGATGCTCTTTTCCGTCGACTTGCAAAAGGAGTGATGCAAGCATAACAGCCTGACGAAAAGCGTCTGCATCAGATGACTTCGACAAGTCTAGTGCGAGTTTTGCAGCATTCTGGCGTGAATCCGAGAACAACAACACTTTTTTCCCTTGATTAATTAAATTTGATTTCGGAGGCTGGAGTTCAAATTGTGCTTTTGTCAGGTTATAAAAAGGTATGTTGCCTTTGGTAGATAAATCGACTGGTTTTTTCAGAGGCATTGGCTTTTTACATTTAGGGCAAACGCCGAAGTTAAAAGATTGCGATTTTGTATCGAATTTGTCACTATATAAAACGGTAAGTAAATTATCATCATTTTGGGGAGATATGTAAAGTTTTCCTGTCAATGGATCAAGTGCGCCAATCTTATCGTTTTTTCCTTTTTGATAATCCTTAGGTAATACATATAAGAGCATTTCATCAAGCGAATTTGTATCTCCGTTCAGACCACGTTCAGGGAATACATACCAATATGGATATCCTTCGGTTTTTTGGACATATACTCTCAAAAATAATGCCCCGCATTTTATGTGATTAACAAGTTCATATATTTTGCTACCACATTCGCACTTCTCTTTCGGGATAGAGATAACCTTACCAAGAGGAAGTTTTTCGCTTTCAGAGTATTTTGCATAGGAACATTTTGGGTTAGAACATGCATACAATCCTTGAAGTCCGCGTAGAAACATATGAAGCCGCACAGGAAATAAAATATTTCCGTCTTTTGAGGCAAGAGAAGATAAAACCAACAAAGAATCAAGTGCTTTTTCGGAATTTGTGCTGCTTCCAAATAGTTTATTTTTAATTTCACTATATGATTTTGCCCCATCACGGCACAAGTTATTAAGTGAAACAAATGTTTCGTATTTAGGTAAATTATCGTACAACCATTCTTGAGCCTGATTCTGATCAATATCCTCCGGCAAGTTGCAATGAAAAACTGCTTTTGCAAAATTCTTGATTCTGTTAGTAATTCCTTCGCCCTTTACTTGATCAGAACCAATCGATATTAATTCATCAATATTTGTCTTAATCTCCAAATTTTTAGATAATTTCTCTTTGGTACCGAACAAAAACTTACAAGAAGAAGATGCTTTTCCAGTAAGTCCAGAGTAAAAATCGTTAATAGCTTTTTCGTTTTGAGGCATACTTGCGGTAGTAAGAATAAATTGAACTTTGTCAATTGGAATTCCTAAGCGATAGAACAAACGCTCCAATAAAAGCGCAATTTCCCCTCCAGAGGAACCACGATACATATGTGCCTCATCCAATACAATGAGAAGCCTATTATTTTTTGACTCATCAAGCCATTGTTTTGTTTTATCCCATATACTGGCTTCTTTCTGACGCATAAGCATATACTCCAACATAGAGTAGTTTGTTATAAGAATATCTGGGGGATAGGCCTGCATTTCAAAACGAGTTATAAATTCAGCATCGTATGGAGATGGTGAATGAATATTTTTCTCCAAGTTTTCTATAAAAATTTGAAGACCATTTTCTCCGTATCTGGCGGGATACTTATTTATACTTTTGAGCCCGTTAATATTGTTTTTTTGTCGTTGTTGGATTTCTTCATCATCGGTGTTATTTATTAAATAATTCTTACGATAAGTATCCGCTAATTCACGATTATTTTTAGGCCTTGGATTGCCAGAATAAGGCGTTCTTCCTGTATACATTCCAAAATGTGGAATACGAGATGCTTGTGTATCTCTTGTAAATATTTCTCTGAACTTTTCACTACCAATAATTTTTCTGAATCTTGCCAGCTGATCTGATACAAGAGCATTCATAGGATAAATAATTAATGTTCGAACAGCTTCCTGCTTGAACGTATTTGGATATTTTTTTGCTTCGTAAAAACACTTTGAAATAATCGACCAGAGAAAACATTCGGTTTTACCCGAACCAGTGCCTGTGGAGATAAACAGATCTTTTCCGTGCAAATAATACTCCAGAGCTTTGACTTGATGTTCAAATGGATCTGAAAATATTCCAAGGTTCTCTTTATTGAGTTTGAGTAAGAAATCTTTTATGCTTTGTTCAATTTTCATTGAGTTCTTGATACCATCAGTTATTTTCTTGTACGAAGCCGAAGTTTCTATGTAAGCTTCACGAGCAATGTTCGTATACTTAGAACACTGTTCGCCCAAAAGATCATCGGTATACAAAAGCAAGGTTTCGCTGTTGGCCAAATAATCGGACTTTATATAATTTTTCAACCTATCACGGATTGCCTTATAGTATTGCTGAACACCGTTTGATTTATACATATATTTCTCCTTTCCTTACTTCAATGCCAATACACGTGAGAATGGCGGTAATTTCAGGTATTAAACTATTTTTAATCAGAAAATTCACTTTGTCAAAAGCGTTATTCACTGGCCAAGACAAGAGTAACATGTAATAATATTCTCGGTGGGGTAAATGTCCATTGATCTTTATTTTTGAATATCTGGCATCTTGTTTAAAAATAGTTGCCTTAAGCGGGTTATTGTAGTGTGTTTTAAGAGAAAAATACAACCGTCTGAATTCGTATGAGGTAAAGCTATCACTTTGTGGTACTTCTTCGTAGGCAAATAACATAGAAGCATCTTTTGTTCGCATGACTCTATAGAACGGACCCCATTCGTTTTTTCTAGCTACAGAACAATTTGTCTTCATTCGTCTTTCCCAGGAACGTGAAGGGCTCTTGTTCGATAGGGGATTAAAAAACTCAAGATTATCAGAGTCAATATCTTTGTTACAGAAATCTACAATATCAAATTGAGACTGGAAATACTCTTCACATGTCAAGTCATCTCTTATTAAAAAATTTCTTGAAGAAACTTTATAAGTTGTAGGCTCGCAAAATACTCCAAGTCCATTTACAACATATGGTTTATTGGGGATACCAAAGAATAAAGCTGTATCTCCAATAGGAATGCATCGACCGTAATTTACCAAGCAATTTCTATTGTTTTTATCTGTTAAAAAATATCCGGTTTTCTCATAAACTTTGCGGATATAAACAGAGAAATCTGATTGTGAACCATTGTCATCTACAAATCTACTAGCAACTGTTGGAAACAGTTTGGAATATCGCAATAGCAATTCATTAAGCATGTTTGTCTGATTATGTTTTGTTATTCCTATATTTCCATTCGATGAATTTCGAGCTGAGTGAAGACACCATTGGCCCAATGCTGAAAAACATAGTCTATATATGAATGAATCTTCTGGTTCACCTCTATATTGATCAATTCCCATATCTATAGACATAGAATTTAGCAATTTATTCATTGTTCAAACCACCTCTTTAATAAATTTTTATATGGACAGTTTCCTGTATTTCCTGCGTATCTAATCAATTTTTCAGAGGTGTGATAAGGTGCAATCTGCAAAACGTCCACACAGTATGGTAAAACGTCAAATGCCAATATACAACATAAATCCTGCTCATCAGATATAGCGATACATTTTTGCTCAATCAAGCCTCGAGGAAAACCGAGCTCGCCTAATATTCCTCTTAATAGAGAAGCATATCGATTCTCTTGAGGTGCACCGTGGAATTCAGAATCTATTTCCTCAAATGTTGACGGATCCTCTGTTAATTCTACATTAGTTGATAATACCGCAATTCGGTTAAGGTTTAAATACTTGCAGTATCGTAGGAACTCTTTAGAAATATAATACATCGTTCTGTCATAAGCAACTGTTAGAAAAATGATTTTGTTTCTATGGCTATCAAAAAGTGGCAATAATTTGGTTTCATTATAATTACCGATGAAATTATCTAAACAAACAACTCGGTCAGAAGATGTCAAAAAGTTGTGAATATTGTCTGTTGAAATGTCATTATCAAATATAAGTGTTTTTACAGTTGTTTGCCCTATTAAAGTGTTCGCAATACATCTAATAAAAGTTTTTCCAACACACCGATTGATAACTATTGGCAACCCCTGAAACAAAATTTTGCTAAGATATTTTATCAAAAGAGAGTAATATTCAGAATTGATTGGTATAGATATATTTTCAAGGTTATATCCCAAAAACTCCTTAAATTCAACCATGTTGCGGGGGCATTTTGCCTTCAATATAGTTTGTTGTTCAAAAATTTTGAGATCGTGTTGTTCTTTTAACTCAGATCTAATTTTTGCTTCAAGTTGCTGATTGTCTTTCTTAATTTTATCCAATTCTTTTCTGAAACTATTCACAGTTTCTTCTTGCACTTTAATCTGAGATTCTAGTATAGCGATCGTTTTCTTATCACTTTGCATAGTGGATTTAAGCTTTTCTAGGTTAGCAAGATTACGCTTTAGCTTCTTAGTTTCCATTTTACGTTCATTTAATTTTATTTTTTCTAAATCTGATTTTACTTTGTTAAGATCGAGTTGTAAATTTCTGATTTCAGATTTTTTGATTTCCAATTCTTTCTTTAATTTATCCTGTTGTTCAAATGTTTTCTTTGTCGTTGTTACCGATGCATTCAATAACGAAATATACTCTTCCGGGTATTTTTCATTAATGAGCTTGAAATACAGACCTACATTGTTCGAGAAAAAACTAAATGGCAATGTGTGTAAAAAAGCAAGTTCCCTGCTGTCACCATTCTCTTCCATTTTCGCAACGTGCTCTTGAATTTGGGAAAGCCAGTTTTTAATATGTTTTTCAATAAAAGAAGAAATAAAATTATTATCATGATATCTAAAGAGCAATGCACTTACCTTTGCCTGATCTTTCATACTTTTTGCTCGAAATCCAGGCATAATTTTTGCGAATTCTTTAGGATACATTTTAAAATAACATATCGAGTCCTTAAGTGGGATTACTGAACATATGTACTGCATTTCACTCTCGGTAAGTTGAGAAAGATAATTCATAGCAATCCCTCCTTTATGAAACGTTTAACCGCAATATTTATTAAATTAGATACTTTACACTTTTCAATATACTGAGAAGCAGTTATGCTAAGTATGGATGAGTTGAAAACACTTTCATCAAAGGGCTCTACACATTTGTAATGTGATAGTATATCATTAAGCAAATATTCACCACTTAACTTTTCTTTTTGAAGAAGATAAACGCGACCTATAAGATAACCATTTTGGTAGCACCTTATTTCATCCTGTGGAGTAAGTAAAACAGATTGACCCTTATTCAAAAGTTTTACACCAGAACAGTCAAACAAAAAATATATATTATCATCTGATGGTACGATATATGTATTTGCAGTACTTTCTGTCAAGGAAATTTTATCAAAATTATAAGGAAGTTGTTCATTTTTGTTTATAGTAATTTCAGCGTTCTTTTTGAACACTTTTACTTTCGACTTAACTAGCACTTTTGAAATTCCATTCCCGACCCTGCAAAGATCTTTCGAATTAACACTAATATTGCCATGGGCCAGCAACTCAAAGCTCGAGTATAAAAATGCATGATCTGAATTTATTAATGTAACTTCATCAACCAGAGTTGCAGGTGGCCACAATAAGGTCAATGTTTCAGAGACTTCCAATTGGTAACCCCAAGATAACAATAAAGCATCTATTTTTTCAGTCTTTTTTTTAATTGTCAAGATCATTCCCAAGAATTTCCTGTCCATGGTTTCAAAAGGGAATTTGTCTTCTACATATACATTATCAGAGAAACAGATTTCTGGTTGCACTGAATAGTGGTTCTGAAAAGCTACAAAGTATGGAACATTTGTATACAAAGTCGTATTGTGAATTAGCTTGGCCTTATAATTGCTATCGTATCCTTGTATTTTGAAAAATATAGGTGTTTTTCCGGGTTTGAAAAAATTGTATTTGCGTTTCATCTTATTAAAGGTATTTGACAAGAAATAACAGAAAGAAAATTCGTCAATCGGGATTTGTGTCGGATCGTCAGGAAAAAAGTTCCCGTTATTAATTTCTAAAGTAGAAAATGCTTGTTCTGAAGCCGATGATCTTATTTCAAGTTTAGCATTGTTCTGTTCATAGGTATTAATTTCCTCTTTACTGAAACGAAGTCCGAGATTAAATGTCTTTTTGTTTCCATCGAAATAAAATTCGACTCGCTCATGATTACTTTTTCGTGAATGAGTATCTGTGTTCTCTCCATATTTTCCTAAATATTTTTCACATTCAACATCATTATTACCATTACGATGTCTGAAATGCGGTACCATACTGGTGCTGTGTGCAGCAGCGATATATACTTCTTCGCCACAGCAAGCACACTCATATCTATATTGCTCAAAATCACCGTTTTTGGCCGCTAAATCCGCAATTACTACAGATTGAAGAATGGTATCATACGCTTTCCGCATTTCAATGTGACGCTCCTTCCAACAAGATATTATCTAGAGTTTTTTTCTAAGATTTATTCTTTTTAACTGATGATTCCACCACAATTACTCATATATTTTGTAAATTATTAACCATTGTTATCACCAGACGTTAAGACATAAAAGATAATTTTCATAATATGACTGATATCGTGTTTTAAAGCATTACATATTTTCATTAATACTGCGATTGTTACACTTTTGGATTGATCAAAATTAAGAATGTTATCAGTGTTTTTTATATTTATTACAACTTGGAGATCTTTCTTTCTAATAATCTCTATCGATTAACAATTTCCATAGCTTTTTATACTAACAAGAATAAAAAGTGATAACATTAACATCTTATATAACCTATAAAAAAAACTAATCATGATTTTATTAATTGTTATATTCACTAGAAAAGAGGGGCAGAAAAAATTTCAGATGTTACAAATAAAATACTGCTATAAGGAACAACATTTCAAATATTTTGTAACTAAAAAATATATTAACTGTCAGTCTTACCGGATTTATTTTTTGTCGGATCAACTAACACATAACTCTGATTTTTCTTTGATGTGGGCGGCAAAGGATTATCCTTGGTTGAAGTAATTTCTTTACCAGTATTACCACCACGAGGGCCGACAACAGCATATTGACCAGAAACAGGAGTTTTTTGTCCAGGTTTTAATTTTGATTTTTTCATAACGGTTCTCCTTTTGATTTATAGCATCATTTTTAACTGAATATAAATATATAATAGCACTGTATAGTTCAATATTCAAATAAACTGAATATGATACATAATATTAAATTTATAAGGTGAAAAATAGACTAAACACTATTTACTTTACTAATCAATCGAAAACTGATTTTTAAGTTTCATGCTAATAACTTCGAAGTATTCTTTATGTTCTTTGTTAATCAACAAGAAAATGAAAATATAAATTGCAGTGATTACCTTAAAACTTTAATTTATTCATTTGATAAAATAATAAAGAGGCTTTTTTCTCTTTTTAACTAATACTCAAAAAAGTGAAAATATGAATTCAGACTAATACCTCCAAGATCCTTTTTATTTATTAGATAAATGCTGAAAAAATTGATTTTATGTTTTTTATTCAAAAGGATAATCAATGTTGTATTTTTTCATTAGGATGAAACGGGACAGTCCACACAAACTACAGAACAAGTTTTCGGTACTGTCCCTATTTATCCATTTTCAATTTTCTCTTTTTTAAATGATCTGCATGAGTTAGGATTTAATTGGAATGCGGAAGGATGGAGAGAATATTTAGGAGTACCAGATGATGAAGATTTTATGAGAGAGTTTAAAATGAAAACCAGATCCGGAAAGCCTTTTTTCAGTCAAGAAAAGATAGAAGA
>JASGMR010000108.1 GCA_030156385.1 Kosmotogales bacterium | reverse complement strand
AAGTTCTCTGGACATTACTTCGGCGATATCCGTGGCGGGCGTTATAGGATAACCGGCAAAAAATCTACATCCCGCCTTTATTGCTCCTAAAGCGCAGGCTTCATCTCCCTGTAAAAGCATCTTTTTATTGTTCATCTTCATTCACCTCCCCAATTTCTACTATATTTATCGCAAAATCCGGACATGAATTTTCGCACATCCTACAGCCAATACATCTTTTATTATCTTCAACTTTTGGTTTTGAAAATTCTCCTTCAACAATCGTTTTCGTTGGACAAATCCAGTAACATATACCGCATATTTTGCAAAAATCTCTATTTATCTGAACTTCATATATTTTTTTCCCTTTCATTTCAAATATCCCTCCATTAAATCATCGATAAAAAAACACCAGCAGCAACTGCCGAACCTATAACACCAGCGATGTTTGGCCCCATAGCGTGCATGAGGATAAAATTACTTGGATCATCCTCCTGAGCCACTTTCTGAGCCACCCGGGCTGCATCAGGAACGGCGGAAACTCCCGCAGCACCTATCAAAGGATTAACCTTATTCTTCACGAACAAATTCATTAATTTCGCCAGCAAAATTCCCGAAGCGGTTGCTATAACAAATGCCGCTGCTCCCAGACCAACTATTTTTAAACTGTTTAAAGTTAAGAATATTTTTCCATCTGCCGCTGCGCCAACTGACAAAGACAAAAATATTATAGCCGTATCAGAAACATATTTTGAAGCGGCCTCGGCCAAACGTTTTGTATGACCATTCTCCTTTAAAAGATTTCCAAACATCAGCATTCCAACCAGAGGCAGAGCGGGCGGAACAAGTAATCCAACTATTATAGTAGTTATAACGGGAAAAACTATCTTCTCCAGTTTAGAAACATGCCTCAACTGTAATCCCATTCGTATTTTTCTCTCTTTCTTCGTCGTCAGTAATTTCATTATTGGCGGTTGAATAACAGGAATAAGGGCAATATATGAATAAGCCGCTATAGCTATTATAGGAAGATATTGCGATTGAAACAGAGTTGCGACATATATTGAAGTAGGACCATCGGCTCCCCCTATTATAGCTATGGCGGCCGAGTCCGGCAATCCAAATCCCATAAAGCGTGCCACTAAAAAAGTGATGAATATACCCACCTGCGCGGCCCCTCCCAAAAAAACCGTTTTGGGATTTGCCAGCATGAAAGAAAAATCCGTCATGGCTCCTATTCCAAAAAAAACCAATGGTGGATAAATACCTAGATAAAGTCCCTGTTGTATATACCACATCAATCCTGAATTTGGAACAAAAAGGCCTGTAACTTCGTGTGGAATATTGGCGAGAATCATACCGAATGCAATCGGTATAAGCAATAATGGTTCGGCATCTTTCACTATAGCTATATAAATTAATACCGCCGCCAAAACCATCATCGCAAAATTTTCCCATGAGAAACCATAAAACCCTGTTGTAGAAAAAAATTGACTGAAAGCCTGTAACATTTATTCCCCCAAAAATCATGACCCCCTTTCGGGGGCCAATAATAAATTTTATTTTATCATTTGTTCTTTATCGCAGCCTGTGCCGCAGCCAATCGTGCGATCGGAACTCTGAAAGGTGAACAACTGACATAATTCATTTTTACTAAGTGGCAGAATTCTACAGAATATGGATCCCCACCATGTTCTCCACAAATACCTACCTTCAAATTAGGTCTCGTTGCTCTTCCCTTTTCAACTCCCATCTTCACCAATTGCCCTACTCCTTCTCTATCCAGATGCTGGAAAGGATCAGATTCCAGTATGCCCTTTTCCACATATGATTTTACAAATTTCGCATAATCGTCTCTGGAATATCCGAATGTAAGCTGTGTTAAATCATTGGTTCCAAAGCTGAAAAACTCCGCTTCTTCCGCAATTTTATCTGCAACAAGAGCCGCTCTGGGAATTTCAATCATAGTACCTACTTTATAGCTCAATTCCTTACCGGAATCTTTTATGAGTTTATCTGCTGTTTCAACTATTAATTCTTTAACATATTTAGTTTCGTTTAAAGTACCAGTCAAAGGTATCATTATTTCAGGATTAACTTCTTCCCCTTCTTCGACCAGTTGTAAAGCTGCCCCGATAATGGCTTTCGTCTGCATTACACCTATTTCAGGATAAACAACATCCAATCTACATCCTCTGAATCCCATCATTGGATTGAATTCGTGCAGTTCCTCTACTCTCGCCTTCAAATCTTCATATGATATTCCCATTTCTTTTGCCAAAGCTTTAATATCCTCTTCTTCTTTCGGTAAAAATTCATGTAAAGGAGGATCTAAAAGTCTTATAGTTACCGGTCTTCCCTTCATTGCCTTAAAAATACCATAGAAGTCTTCCTGCTGCATCGGGAGTATTTTGTCAAGTGCTTTTTCTCTCTGTTCCAAATTATCCGAAACTATCATCTCTCTGACAGCCGGTATTCTTTCTTCATCAAAGAACATGTGCTCTGTTCTGGTCAAGCCAATACCTTCGGCCCCAAAGTTAACTGCCGCAGCAGCGTCTTTAGGAGTATCCGCATTCGTTCTGACACCGAGTACTCTAACCTCATCGGCCCATTCTAATATCTTCGCCAGCGGGCCTTCTATGCCCTGTGGTCTGACCGTTTCGATCTTTCCTTCATAAACTTCCCCTGTATTACCATCGATACTCAACCAATCGAATTCGTTGAATTTTAATTTCCCTATTTTAAGTGTTTTTGCTTCTTCATTTACTTCAGCAGCGGAACAACCAACAACACAGGGTTTACCCATTCCTCTTGCTACAACCGCAGCGTGAGATGTTTTTCCACCTGTGGAAGTCAAAATACCCTCAGCAGCAGCCATTCCAGCGATGTCTTCAGGAGAAGTCTCAGGCCTTACCAATAAAACTTTCTTTCCTTCATCATTAACCATTTTCTCTGCATCATCAGGGTCAAAAACGATCATTCCTGTGGCAGCGCCTGGAGAAGCAGCCGTACCTTTTGCTATTACTTCGGCCTTTTCCTTTGCATCAGGATCGAAGAAAGGATGCATTAAAGTTTCAATATGATCGGGTGAAACTCTCATGATAGCTTCTTCTTTAGTGATTAATCCCTCTTCCTTCATATCTACCGCCATCTTTACTGCGGCATAGGGAGTTCTCTTTCCCGTTCTCGTCTGAAGCAAATAAAGTTTCTTATTTTCTACAGTGAATTCGACATCCTGCATATCTCTGTAATGCTTTTCCAGTTTTGCAAAAATATCGATAAGCTCATCATATACCTCCGGCATCATTTCATTCAGTTTATCTAAATGGAATGGTGTTCTGATACCAGCAACAACATCTTCACCCTGAGCGTTTGGCAAATATTCTCCATAGTATTCCTTTTCACCGGTATTGGGTTCTCTGGTGAATGCAACACCTGTTCCGCAATTGTCTCCCATGTTTCCAAAAACCATTGTACATACATTAACTGCCGTTCCAAGCAATTCGCCTTCTTTAATGCCATTAATAGCTCTGTATTTAATCGCTCTTGGATTCATCCAGCTACCAAATACGGCATCAATTGCTTTCCACATCTGGTCCCATGGATCCTGAGGAAATTCTTTTCCGGCATCTTTATAAACTTTCAAATATTTTTTCGTGACTTCTTTCAGATCATCCGCATCCAGATCCGTATCTTCTTTTACACCTTTAGCAGCCTTAACTTCATTCAATGCTTTTTCAAAACTGGAGTGTGGGATTCCCAGAACAACATCACCGAACATCTGCATAAATCTTCTGTATGCATCATAACAAAATCTCGGATTACCCGAAGCATCTATTAAGCCTTCAATGGTTTCATCATTCAGGCCAAGATTTAAAATAGTATCCATCATACCCGGCATCGAAACCGCTGCACCGGACCTTACCGATACCAATAAGGGTTTTTCTTTATCTCCAAAAACTTTACCTGTTTCTTTTTCCAATAATTTTACCGCTGCTTCTACATCTTTATCCAATCCCTCAGGATATTTTCCATTTTTAACAAAATAATCACAGGTATCTGTTGAAATTGTGAAACCTGGCGGAACTGGAAAACCTAATCTAACCATTTCTGCGAGGTTAGCGCCTTTTCCACCTAGAATTTCTTTTAATGACGCACTTCCTTCGCATTTTTCTTTTCCAAAATAATATACTCTTTTTTTCGACACGAAATTTCCTCCCTTCAAATACGTAAATAAATTTCCTTTTGAATTATATCATCTTTAAACTTTCAGTTCTATATAACAGTATCTTTTTCAAACTACTTTTCGATTAATAATCTCTATAACTGTTTATAAATAAGCATAAATAATATAGAGTCCCATAATTATAATTATTCATCCATAAAAATGAATAGAGCAAATAGGAAAAGAACCTCAAGGTAAGTATTATTTTAATTACCCGAGATGATAATAAGAACAGGAGGAATATCATATGGACTGGAAAAAAGAAAATAATGTAGAATTCATAGATTTAAAGGTCATTGATATATATGGAAAATTACACCATGTCGTTTTGCCAGGGGAAAGATTGAATAAAAGTTTATTTGAAAACGGAATAGGCTTCGATGCTTCAAATTTCGGTTATTCTAATATTGAAGAAAGCGATATGATAATGATTCCGGAAGAAGAAACCGCTTTCATAGATCCATTTTACGACAGAAAAACTCTCTCATTTTTATGTAACGTTATTAAAGTCAAGGATAACGAACCATATTTGGATTATCCGAGAAGTTTGTTGAAAAAATCTTTGACCCTTCTCAAAAATTTGAACTTTTCAGATATTATGTTAGGACCTGAACTGGAATTTCACATATTCGAAAAGATACAGTACAATTCCGCCGTTAACTCTTCGGGTTATTTCCTAGATGTCAAAGAAGGGTATTGGAATTCGAATCTCGATTCTTCAAACATAATAAAAAAGAAAATGGGATATCACGCTTCATTACCTGAGGACACATTTGCAAACTTTCGAAATGAAGCGGCATTTATGATGAAAGAAATCGGAATTCCGGTGAAATATCATCATCATGAAGTGAGTACCGCCCAGCAGGAATTCGAATTGAATTTTCAACCGGCTCTCAAAAGCGCCGATTCAATCGTCTTATCGAAGTACATTCTTCACAACCTGGCAAATAAATTGGGAATGAACGTGACATTTATGCCAAAACCCTTAACAGGTGAAGCCGGAAACGGAATGCATATTCATCAATATATAATTGATGAAAGGGGAGATAATCGTTTCAGCGGTGATGTCTATTCCGGATTGAACAAAATGGCTCTCCGGTATATAGGTGGAATACTTAAACATTCGGTTTCGGGTTCACTTCTGGCTTTTACAAATCCAACAACAAATTCTTATAAAAGATTGGTACCGGGATATGAAGCTCCGGTGGGGGCGATTTTCGGAAAAAGTAACAGAAGTGCCGCTATAAGAATTCCTGGCTACGTTAAAGACTCTCAAAAATCCAGACTGGAATTCAGAACAATCGACGCAACCTGCAATCCGTATTATGCCATCGCTTCCATGCTGATGGCGGGTCTGGACGGAATAGCAAAAAATATAGATACAGAGAAAGAGGGATACGGGCCGTATGAAAAAAATCTATATGAATGTTCCGATTCAATAAAAACCTTTCCTTCAGATTTAAAAGAGGTACTGGAAGGGTTGAAAACGGACAGTGAATATCTAAAACCGATATTTTCAAACAATCTTATACAAAAATGGATTTCATTAAAAGAAAAAGAGATCCGAAGAATAGGAGAAATTCCCCATCCGATTGAATTTGAAATGTATTTTGATCTATGAATTAATTAAAATAATATTGTTTTTCAAACTATCCATCAGTTATCACAATGTTCATTATTCAATTTTTGTATAACTTTTCTATAAACTTTCATTTGAATATCCAAACTTATATTTTTCGAAAATTCTTTTATACAAAATTCACGAGCTTTTTTGCCATATTCTCTCATCAGTTCTTTATTTTGTAACAAAAACTTCAGTTTTTCTGTTAACTCTTCAACGTCTCCTGGGTTGTATATTAAACCATTATATTTATCAATTATTTCTTCCCTACATCCTCTGGTATTCGTCGTTATACAGGCCCTCTCCATTGACATTGCTTCTAAAAGCGAAACTGGCATTCCCTCTCTATAAGAAGGTAAAACAAAAATATCCATTAAAGGGAGATAATCTTTAACATTATTAACTTCACCCGTAAAAATAATATAGTCATCTAAATTATTTTCATCAATAATCTTTTTTATCTCATATTTTGTTTTTTTATCTCTATCAGTATTTAACGCTTCTCCTACTAAAAGGAGTTTAACTTTGAATTCTTTTCTTATCTTTTCAAAGGCATTCAATAAATCAAGAATCCCCTTTTCCCTTACTATTCTTCCCACATAACCTATTATTGAAAAATCATTAGTTAACAAATTATCTTTATAAAATTTCTTCCTGAAGTCACTGTCTTTTTCTTTAAAGGAATATTTTTCTGTATCTATTCCAACACCATGAATATATTTAATTCGATTTGGAGAAATAAATTTTTTTTCTATGGCATAATTATAATCCTCTTCACTCACAGTAAACATATAATCCGTATTATTTCTTCCAAGATATTTTTCTATTAAATAGAACAATTTATTATCCGTAATAAAACCATGAACGGTGTAAAAAATGAATTTACATTTAGATTTCTTTGCCGCAACTCTTCCTATTACTGAAGCTATCGGTGTATGAACATGAACGATATCTATCTTTTCTCTATTTATAAACTGTTTAATTTGTTTGTAGGCCTTTAATAATTTAAAAGGATTAAGATTCCTACCAATATCAATACTATAGAACTTTATTTTTTGTTTTTTTAACTCTTCTTGTTTATCTGTACCTTTTGCAATACAAACAACTTTATTATTTTCTGATTCTAACTTTTTTACTAATGGAATCAAAAATGCATTAATCGTTGTATCTATAGTTGTAATTTGTAAAATATTCAATATTAATCCTCGCTATAACTAAAATTTATTTGAGAAGCAATATTTTCGTAATTATCTATGAATATTTTCATCTGAGTTCTCTCATTTTCATTTCCTTTTTCACTTGTGTACTTTTCTTTCAA
>JASGMR010000107.1 GCA_030156385.1 Kosmotogales bacterium | reverse complement strand
CTATTTGCCAATTCTCTGTTCTCTAAGTTACTTTTCAGCTTTTGGGTGTTTTCAGATTGATTGCCCTTTATAATTATCGATTTCGTCCACACAATTCAGGAAAGCTTTGACCACGTTCGGATCAAACTGTTTTCCATTCGCTTTTTTAACTTCTTCTACAGCTTTTTTCTTTGAAAGGGCCTTTCTATATGGCCTGTCCGATCGCATTGCGGAATAGGCATCTGCAAGCGTGACTATCCTTATCAAGATCGACAGATTCTTGGCTTCAATTCCATTTTTATATCCTTTTCCATCCCATCTTTCATGATGATTAAGAATTCCACTGGATATGGAATAAAGGGCGGGTACACTGGAAGCGATTCTGTAACCGTTAATAGTGTGATTTTTCAGTATTTCATATTCTTCGGAAGTTAATTTTCCCTTTTTATTCAGGATATTTTCCGGAACGGTTATTTTTCCTATATCGTGGAAAAACGCCATGGCTTTCAATTTATCAAGGTCGTCGGCTCTTCCAAGATTCAGGTTATTTGCGATTCTCATCGCTATCCTCTGAGCAAATTCACAATGTTCGTAAGTTTCATGAGTGGAGCTGTTAAAAATTTCCTTCAGATATTCCAGAATCTCACCTCTTCCATACGCTTTCATGGAGAATTTCGATTCATACATCTTGTTTTCCGCATCTCTATAAACATCATCTATGAGTAAATTTTTTTTATTCTGAAAAGAGATTCCATAGGATATACTGACCGGAAACTTTCCCCTGTTGATTTTAAGATCGTTCAACACTCTTTCCATTTTCATATTCATCTCAATTTCGTCGGTTTTTTGAGCGACGACTAAGAACTCATCGCCTCCCATTCTTCCGACGACATGATTTGCAAATTGTATTTTGAGTGAATCAGCGACTTTTTTTATCGCTTTATCCCCTTCACCGTGACCGAACGCATCGTTTGTGAGTTTCAAAGTATTCATATCCACCAATATTAATCCAAGGGGATATGTCAGACGCTTTCTGTACAGAACATTTTCCATATATCTTCTGTTGAAAAGTCCTGTCAGTTCATCGTGTTCTGCCAGATATTGATTGTAATCAAACATTTTGGTCATTTCGGTATTTTCGATGAATGAACAGTCGATAACACTTTCCCCATTCACCTTTTTTCTTACAAGGTTCACCTTTCCAAAATGTTCCTCACCATCTTTGATATAGCTCGTTTTAACATTTATAAGTGGGAATTTACTCAAAAGTGTTTTCAGTTTTTGTACGTTGTCTTCATGTATAAAATTGAAAATACCTATATCAAAATCCCTGATACTTTTACAGCCGGTTTTCTGGAGCATATATTTGTTCGCAAAGAGAATATTTCCCTTTATATCGCATCTGAATATTCCAAAGGGAACATCATCGAAGATTTCTTCATAAAAGCTGGAAATATCAGTGAGTTTTTTTCTTTCATTTACCTCTTCGGTGATCTCTTTCAAAGAAAGGACAAATTCATCCTGTTTATTGGAATAAACGCGAATTTTAAACCAACGCTTTTTACCCCCAGGGGCTTCCGTTGACTCTTCGTATTCGGTATCTCCCGCAGTCGTACTGATTCTTTCGAGTTTTTCCAGCCATTTTTCTTTTATCGTCGGCAACAGATCCGAAGCCAACTCTCCCACAATCTCTTTTCTTTTCTTTCCTATAAGTTTTTCAAATGAAGCGTTAACATCTAAAAACCTTATATCAACGAAGTTTCCGGCTTCATCTTTCAATACTTTACAGATAGCCATCCCTTCGGAAAGATTATGGAAAAAATCGGAAAAACTTTTTCTCTGCTCAAAAAGATTATTCTCTATATTTCTTCTGTCCGTTACATCGATGAATGTTACGGTTATTCCATCGACCCTTTCCCTTTCATCGATATACGGAATAATTTTCAGCACATAATTTTTTCCATTCGTTAAAGTTAACTCGTCACTCATAGATTCTTTAGCACTTAAAACTTTTTTACAGACCGCTATGATATCGAAGTTTCCAATGAAACTGCCGGTTATGCAACCAACCGATCCTCCCAGATCCGCATCTATAAGATTGAACAATTCAGCGGCTTTATCGGTAAATTTTCTGATTCTTATCTCGTTATCCAGGAAAATTACACTTATATCCGTGGCTTCCATTAGATTATTCAAATCGTTCGTCGTTTTTGTCAGTTCTTTAATTCTTTTTTCATGTTCACAGTTAACTGTGTACAATTCTTCATTCACGGAATTCAATTCTTCATTCGAGCTCTGCAGTTCTTCGTTGCTTGCAAGAAGTTCTTCATTGCTGGCCTGTAATTCTTCGTTACTGGTTTCCAGTTCTTCAACTGTCGTTTGCAGAACCTCTTTAGTATATTGAAGTTCACTTTCTAGAAATTTTATTTTTTCCCGGGATTCTCTATCTATATCCACTATACCCACTGAAACACCATCTTCGTTATTAACAATGGGAACAGTTTCCATTATTCTGATGAAATACAGCTTATCCGAATAACCCTTTATTTTAAGTGGTTCAACCTGAATCTCAATCAAATAATTTTTGCCGTTAATCTCATAACTTATTCTTTTATAGGAAACTCTTTTGCCCGTTTTAACGGTTTTTTGAACCGCAGAAGAAACGATTATTCTCAAATTCTCCGGCATCATTTTCAAAACATCGAGCGTAGCTCTTCCCGAAAGAGGAATAAGATATTTTTGAACGTCTCCAAAAAAATAAAGTCCCTCCATTCCTTCATTTATTAAAATTCCCGGAGGCATATACGCCTCCAAAAGAGAGGAATAAATTTTTAAATATTGAAGCTCCTCGGATGCTCTCAATTCATTAAAATTATTATTTAAACGCGATTTCGAAAATATTTTTGTCGGATAAATATTCAAATATCTTTCTATGGGTAACTTCTTATCGACCTTCCTGTAAAGCTTCATCCCGCTATCGGCTATTTTGAAGGTATCCGAATTCTCTTCAAGTGCTTCACTTGATCCGAGAAGTAAGTAACCATCAGAATTCAACGCAAAGTGCAGATCATTTAGGAGTTTCCTTTTAGTGTCGTTGTTCAGATAAATCAACAGATTTCTACAGCTTATAAGATCAATTTTTATGAAAGGAGGATCATTCAAAATATTCTGATGAGCAAAAACGATTTTATTTCTTATGTTTTTATTAATTCTGAAAGTTCCATTCTCCGTTCTGGTAAAATATTTACTCTGAAAATATTCGTCCATCTGTTCCATACTCTCAATGCCGAAGATTCCTGTCGAGGCTTTATAAATTAAAGTTCTGTTGATATCAGTAGCAAAAATTTTATAACCGATGTTCATATCGTCGTGCTTCGTCAGATAGTCGTCTATTATCATTGCAATGGAATACGCCTCTTCCCCCGTAGAACATGCCGGAACCCAGATTCTCAATTCTTTGGGGGAGACCCTGTTCAATATCCCGGGAATGATTTTTTTCTGCAATTCATCGAAAACTTTCCCGTCTCTGAAAAAACATGTCACGCCGATAAGCAAATCTTTATAAAGTGCTTCCGTCTCTTCATCGCTGTTCTTGAGCAGATTCATATATTCTTTAATATTTCGTATATTTTTAAATCTCATTCTCCTGAAAATTCTTCTGCAAACAGTTGTCATTTTATAACGGTTGAAATCTATTGAAAATTTCTCATATAAAAAACCAATAATTTTACTGAATTCGCCCTTCTCAACGAGTTTTTTCGCATTGGGTTCAAATTCGGGTATTTTTTCCCCCACACTTATATAATCATTTATAACCCCGGCGATTTCTTCTGGATTCAGAACAGAATTGATTTTATCGGTTTCGATGATGCTTTTCGGCATACAATCGAAAACGATTGTTTCTCTGTCCTGGACAAAAACGAGTCCCCCTTTGTCGAGAATTCTTTTGATCCCAATACTCCCATCAGGTACGGTTCCGGAGAAAATTATTCCTGTTGCGTCCTGACTGAGATGCTCTGCCAGAGAAGAAAAAAATATATCTATGGGAAACCGTGCAGTTTTCTCATCATCGAATTCAGAGACTTCCATTGAAAAATTATCATTCATGATGACTTTATTCCCCATAGAAATAATATAAACAGTATTCGGTTCGATCACTGTTTTGTCACTCACTCTGACTATATTCATGTCAGTGTACTTCGAAAGAAATTTTTCCGCGCAATTCTTGAATTTTGGAGAAAGAGATTCTAAAACAACATAACCCAGATTCGTGTCGTTTCTGATGGTACTGAAAAATCTTCTCAATGCATCCAAACTGCCTGCAGATGCTCCAATACCGACTATCTTGATAGAACTAACAACCCCTTCGTTAAACGATTCATGCATACACTTACCCCTCAACTTCATTACTGCAAAATTATATCATTTTTTTTTATGTTAAAAAATAAAATAATATGATTAAATTATAAAAACATGACTGATTTCATAAGGTCCCCTCTCTTTCCTGCAATTAAAAAACAGAGGGTATCATTACGATTAAAACGATCACACAAATACAACTGTCTTTTAAATAATCCATAATTTTTCAACATATACTTGAATAAGAAGAAAAAACATTTTAAAAATAACAACAAAAAATTAAAAATAAACACCCATTATTTTACAAAATAATTCTGATTTTACCATCATACAGATTGAAAATACAAAAAAAACCACACTGTTTAAAAAACAATGTGATTTTTAAAAAGTTTTTGAGCGGAACCATCAATTATTTCTCATTTATTCAAAAATGAATCGATTCTCACTTCAACATTTTTTTCAAGATTTCTGTACCAGAACGCATAATCAAATCTGTGATAGACCCCCTCCATATATGGTCCAATATCCAGTTCTTCGTCTTCGGGTATGTTCGTCATCAATGCACCGGTTTCCAGATTTATCTGAGCATCTGAATACTCGGGAACCTCTCTCAGAAATTCTCCCGTCTCATCGTTATAAAATCTCGCTCCAAGGTTCTCCGAAACAGGGGCATATGTATCGTCGGTTTTCCAGTTCAAAGGGTTAATACAATGTGCGCCCGGTAACAACATCGGTCCTCCCAGAGATGTGGGTGACTGGGTGTTGTAAGTTACGACTACTCCCGTATCGCTTTCTCCCTGTGCACATTCCAATTTCGCTTTCTCCAGATCTTCATCGGTAACAGTATAACCGATCATATATGCAGCAACGAGATTATTCCTCAACTCTTCATTTTCGCCAAATTCGTTCTTAATGAGTTCTATAAGAGCCATGGAACCCTGGCTGTGCCCTGCAATAATAAAAGGTCTTCCCTGATTCAGATTCTCTATATAATAATCGAATGCATCCTGTACATCCGATGCTCCCAGTTTGAATTCATCGGTATCCGTCGCCTGCGCGTTAGGATCGTCGGGCAATGAAACCTGTGTCGTCATCTGGCGATAATAAGGCGCAAATATATTCGCACTCTTTTCATACACACTCGCCTGTGCCTGGAAAATTCCCTGTGCGAGAGCCCGTTCCGATTCGGCCGTAATGTTCATATTACCGCTGGGATCGCTGCTTACGGTCGGATAAACATAAAAAACATCCACCGCTTTATTCAGCCCTTCCCCCACAGGTAATGAAAGCCAGTTTTCCGGATTCTCGTAATCAACGTTACTCATTATGCCGGAACCTGCGAATCCCAGAAATACCGCACAGATAAAAAATAGAATGCAAAACCCTCTCTTGATTTTTTTCTCTTCAGCATAAAACAAACTTATCCCTCCTTCAGATATGAATAATATTGACTTATTCGTTGATTTCATCTCACTCTTTGATTATAAATAATATCCGGTGATCGATCAACCTACGACAAAACAATATCACTGAAAAATTGAAAGACCATTGAAAATTCGAAGAAATATCCGTGTTCCGTTTCAAAATAAACTCAAAAGAGTTCAAAATGGAGATTATTTATGAAGGTGGGAAAATTCTTATGAAAAACAAATCTGATTCACTCTTTATCCGACTTAATATTCCTAACTCATATGGTCCATTATTTTATATATCCACTTACAGGTTATAACTCTCAATTCAACTATGACTCTTAAAGTTCATGGGCTTTTTAATTATTCATAATCAATCAACATGAGGGGGAATTTGCCGCTCATGTCAACTGAACGGGAATTTGTCAACCGAATGTCAACGGATGTTTGACTCATGAATAAAAGGATACAGCCTCTCAGTTGACAAGTTGACCCAGTTGACCGGTTTTATAAAAAAACGTAGAAAGAGGATGATGATGACTCATCATCATCCTAAAAAAACATTTTGCTCTCCAGATTTTACGTCAACTTGTCAACCAAACTATTATGAGTAGCTTATACACTGTATTATAGTGGTTGACAATGAGTTGACCCGGTTGACAATTCTTCTGTATTCGTTTTCCAGATGGCATTACAACGGTCAACCGACAAATTCCTTTTCCGGAGCACTTTTCGAGCGTTGTAGGGTGACAAAACAGCACCGGAACGTACACTCAATTCATCTTCAAAAATTTTTCAGAACCGAAATCCCAGCTCGATCATTATTTTGACGATATATCCGTATCCTTCACTTTTTCTTTTATCATTCACATGTCGATTAATAAACAACTCAGAGAAATATCCTTTTCACACGGTTTCCCAGCCTGCTGAGTAATTCGTTGGTTATCGTATCTGCGTTTTCAGCCATCTGTTCGGCGGTGATCTCTTCATAACCATCTCCACCTATCAGCGTAACTATATCACCTTCGGTCACTTCGGGAATCCCGGTAACATCTACCATGAGCCGATCCATGCAGATCTTACCCACTATGGGTGCACGGTGCCCTCTGATCAGTACACGGCCATTCCTCCCGGAAAGACAACGTGGAATTCCATCTCCGTATCCAATGGAAACTACGGCTATCTTCGTTTTTCTTTCCGCGATGAAATTTCTACCATAACCTACATATTCACCCGATTCAACGGTTCTGATGAGAACGATCCTCGATTTCAGGGACAGAACGGGTCTCAAATCTGGCGATAATCGGGTCCGTGAATTCAACGTGCTCAAAACACCATAAAGTGCTATTCCGATTCTCGCATAATCGCATATCAATCCGGGATAGTTCAAAACACCGTAACTGCTCTG
>JASGMR010000017.1 GCA_030156385.1 Kosmotogales bacterium | reverse complement strand
ACATTGTTAATTTTTAATGTATTATTATATAATAATATAATTATCTTATTTAGGAGGATTCAAATGGATGTTTTCAATGGCACATTATCCAGTCTTATGCGGTTAAAGGATATTAAACGAAAAAGATATTCAAGTTACGATAAAAGCGGTGGAAATGATGACAGGTATCATTTGGCACCTAAGTCAAACACCTTGATTGCTGCGATGAATAAACCCGGCGCGATTAAACATATATGGATTACGATGGATTCAAGGGAAATCCTGTTTAACAATAAAGTTATTTTAAGGATGTACTGGGATGATGAAGAATACCCGAGTGTTGAGGTCCCCGTTGGAGATTTTTTTGGTGCGGGGAGTGGAAAAACGGTTAATTTCTCTTCTTTGCCGTTTCAGATGAATCCGGAAAATGGGAAATCATTCAATTGTTGGCTTCCTATGCCATATTCAAAAAATGCAAAGATTACGGTTGAAAATCAATGCAGTCAAGAAGTTTTATTTTATTATTATATCGATTATGAAGAATGGGCGGATGTCCCGGAAAATTTGGCATATTTTCACAGTCAATACAGAAATTGTGAATGTGAAGGAGAATTGGAAATTCTTTCAGACAGTGAAGGTTGCATGACAAAGAACGAAGAATTTTTGGGTAAGGGCGAAAATGTCACTGGAAATGGAAATTACATTATTTTGGATGCAAATGGTAAAGGTCATTATATAGGTTGTTTTTTAAACTGGTTCAATTTAAGAATTACCAGAGAATGGAATTGGTATGGAGAGGGAGATGATATGATTTTTATTGATGGTGAAAAATGGCCCCCTTCACTTCATGGAACCGGAACCGAAGATTATTTCGGATCGGCCTGGTGCCCTACGCAGCAATTCAGTTCCCCATACCATGGTTTAATTTTATCGGGTGGAGATAATTGGAGTGGTGTTTCAAGTATGTATAGATTTCATATTGAAGATCCTGTGTATTTTGAAAAAGCTATTTTAGCGACAATAGAGCATGGGCACGGCAACAAAAGATCGGATTTCATTTCTTCGGTGGCATTCTGGTATCAAACTGAACCACATAAAAGATTTCCCGCTTTACCATCCTGGAAATCTAGAATATTATACTTAGGGAGGGAGTAGTATGAAAAAAGCCGGTATTATTTTTTTAGTAGCGATGTTATTGTTTACAGGTACCGTTTTAGCAGGAAAGATAACTTTATGGAAATACGCTTCTGTGGTTAATGATGCAATTTTACAGGGGTATGTTGATCAATGGAATTCTGAGAATGAAAATGAAATAGAGCTGGTCCTGATTCCTTTTGCACAATACACTTCAACAAAATTACCTGCAGCGTTTTCTTCAGGTATGGGACCGGATATGTTCTGGATAAGTCCCGGAGATTTTTTGAGGTATGCTAATGCAGGGATTTTTGCAGAATTTGATAACTATATATCGCAGGAACAAATCGATGATATGTTCGATGCCGCAAAGGAAAAAGTTACAGCCGGCGGGCATATTTATGGAATTCCAATTGGCCTTGAACCGTTAGCGATTTTCTACAACAAAACGCTTTTCAATGAATATGGATTGGAGGCTCCGAAAACCTGGGAAGAAATTTTTGATGCGGCTGAAGCACTTAAGACCGGTGAGAGATGGGGAATTATTCTTGATCCTGTCCCGGGCTCTTACCAGGCTTTTACTTTTTATCCATGGCTCTGGGCCGAAGATGGAAAGGTGATAAATGACAGCTGGACCGAATCTGAAATCAATTCTGCTAACAGTATAGAAGCGATCGATTTTTTCAACAAGGCATTCAATGAATATGAAGTTTCTCCAAAAACATTACCGGCAGTGAGCTCCAATATTGCGATGCTGGCGGACGGTTTTGCAGCAATGCAGGAATGTGGTATTTGGGGAGTAAAGGTTCTGCAAAACAGTTATCCTGATTTCGAATTTGGAATTATTCCGATTCCGTCAAAGGATGGATCAAAACTTATGAGCGTTGCCGGTGGGTGGATTCAGGTTGTTAATGACGGCAGTAAATATAGAGAAGAAGCTATCAACTTTACAATGTGGCTGTTTTATGAAACGGATTTTCTCAAAGTTACAAGCGTAAGTGCAGGAGTTATACCGACATTGAAAAGTGTTTTAGCGGAGGCAACAGAGATCCTTGAAAATCCCGGACTGGCGAAATTTGCTGAAATAATGGAATTTGCGAAACCGGAACCACGTTTCCCTCCTGAGATTGTAAAAACGCTCCAGGATATTTTACAGGCAGTGATTTTTGGAGGAATCAGTCCTGAAGAAGCGGCCAACAATGCTGCAAAGGAAATTGATTCTTTCCTTTCAGGTTATAAAGGATTACACTGATTTGTAGCCCGGGTATTTTACCCGGGCTCTATTTATTTTTTGGGAGGTAATTGTTAGTGAAATATAAGTGCCGGGAATCTTTAACCGCATGGTTTTTTATTTTGCCGGATTTTGTTGGGCAGATAGTTTTTATAATGCTTCCTGCTGTTCTCGGATTCATTATTAGCCTGTCAATATGGGATGGATTAGGGAAGCCAACCTTCGTCGGTTTTGAAAATTATTTTAAAATGTTCAGTGATCCGATATTTATGAAATCTCTTGTCATAACAGTTAAATATGTAATATGGTTTGTTCCGCTCAATTTTATTTTTTCTCTTTTAATGGCACTTTTAATCAGAGAAAAATCAAAAGGCGTGACTATTTTCAGAACTATTTATTTTGCTCCTACGGCAATTTCTTTGATTTCTGTCGGTTTTGTATGGTCATACATGTTTCAATCGAATGGTTTTATTAATTCTCTTTTATCGAATATAGGAATAGAAAAACAGGAGTTTCTTGGTTCTACAGACCAGGCTTTTTATATAGTTCTGGCTATGTCACTGTACATGAGTGTGGGATATTTTATGATAATTTTTCTTGGTGGATTGAATGATATTTCTAGGGAGTATTACGATGCTGCCGAAGTTGATGGGGCAAATATATTGCAGAAATTCTGGTATATTTCATTTCCATTGCTAAAGCCAACGAGTTTTTTTGTGTTGGTCATGAGTTTTATAAGAGCTTTCCAATTTTTTGATCAGATTTATATTCTCACCAGCGGGGGACCGTTCTATTCGACTACCAATATAGTTTTTTATGCATTTCAAAATGCCTTTCAATATTATCATTTTGGATATGCTGCGGCTATGGATTTCTTTGTTTTTCTGGTTTTGCTGATTCTTTCTTTGATTTCTTTTAAAATTATGAAGGGTGGCGAAATCAAATGATAAAAAGTAAAGGAAACAGAATTTATCAAGTGGTAAGATATACCATCATGATTGTTTTAGGTATAATAATGGTTTTCCCTCTTTACTGGATCTGTATAACCTCGCTTAAATCGTCGGGAGAAATATTCAGTAATCCTCCTGTTTTTCTTCCATCCAATCCAGAGTGGGGTAATTTTATTGAAGTGTTTAAACAACTTCCATTTTTGAAGTGGATAATTAACACATTTTTTGTTTCCATTGTCATAACTGTTATCGCTTTACTGACTCATTCGATGTCCGGATATGCATTGGCAAGATTAAATTTCAAAGGTAGAAATAAAATTTTTATTTTTATGATAAGTACTCTTATGATACCATTTGCTTCTATTATGGTACCTCTGTTCATAATAATAAGGCAACTGGGATGGTATGATTCTTATCTGGCTCTGATAGTTCCGGCGATTCCAAATGCATTTGGTATTTTTCTAATGAGGCAATTTTATCTGGGAATACCTAAAGAGTTAGAAGAGGCTTCCAGACTTGATGGTTGTAGTATTGTGGGAACCTTTTTTAAAATAATTTTACCCATATCGAAACCCATGCTGGCCGCACTGGCTGTATTCTTTTTTATTGCAAACTGGAATTCTTTTTTATGGCCTATGATTGTAACAAGTTCAGAATCAATGAAACTTATTCAGGTAGGTATAGCGAGTTATGCGGGTGATTATTATAATCCATGGGCCTATATAATGGCTGCTAATACGGTTGCATTAATTCCGACTCTGTTTATATTCATATTCTTACAGAAACAATTGATGACGAGTATCACTATGTCGGGAATAAAAAGCTGATTAACGGAAAAAAATGGTAATATTAATATAATTGATTTAGGAGAGTGGATGTGCTTAGAGAAGATAATAATATGGTTCCAATCTATTATAAAATTCAAAAAGATCTTGAAAAGATTATTTTAGATTCTGAAATAGGAACCAGGCTGCCCACAGAGGATTTCTTGATGAAAAAATACAATGTAAGCCGTACACCTATAAGGCATGCGTTGAATAATCTTGAAAGAAATGGATACATCATAAAAAAGGCCGGTAAAGGAACGTTTGTGAATCAACATAGACAGCTACATTATCCCGGTGAATTTAAGGGATTCAGAGCGGAAATGGCCGAACTGGATGCTTCGACATCGACGGATTATCTCGGGCAGAAGGTAATAGAATCCGATGAAACCCTGAATAAAATATTTAAAACAGATGGCAGAAAAAAGATTTTAAAGATGATAAGACTGAGATATATAGAGGAAAAACCGACAGGTTATGAGATTGGTTTTTATAATATTTTCAGCGATGAACGATTATTTAATCTGAGTAAAATTACATATGATGATCATAATTCTATTTACAGGGAACTTCAGAGGATGGATATGAGTTTGATTTCCGGTGAAGAAAAATTTAAAGCGGTTGAACTGCCGGAAGAAGCTATAAAATATCTGAGTACAAAAAAAACTTTTGGATTTGAGAGAATAAGAACCATGTACCTTGAAAATGGAATTATTTTTGAAAACGTCAGAACGTATTACTGTGCCGAAAATTATGAATTTAAATTATCCTTCAGAAAAATTTGATTTTACTTCTCTGAATTGACGGGAAAGCCGAAAATTTTCATTCTGTCCTTAAAGTTAATTGAAACCTTTCAGTATGACTGGCCAATCTATACCGTATTTTTATAATGTTTATGCTGAGATATCATATTTAATATTTGTTTTTGATACAATTCTATTGAAGTACAGGAATTCATTTTTGAAATGTAGGTGTCATCTGTAATCTCCATATTAATTTATTCTGGGATCGGAAGATCCCATTTTTAAATAAAAGAGATTTATTCTTTAATTGAATATACAGGGGTTTGTATGGCACGAGATTTGTAAATGAAAAACTTCAAAAAATAATTAAAAAGTTATTTTTTCACTTTTAATTTAAGGATGCTTATCAATATAGGGAGTAATAATAATATATAGTTTCTATACGATTTCCTGTGAGTAAATAGAGTTAATGTGTTGTTACTGCATGCTTCAAAAATGTATTTTAATCATATTCGCTATATTTACTATCACCTGCAAATTCTGTTTGTTTATTGATTTGTTTTGAATTTGTTTGTTAAAAATATTTAATGTTTTTAATATAATTTGGTTTTGATATAAATAATGGTAAGTTGAGCATTTATTAATAGGCTATATGAAAATTTTGTGGTTTTAGAAATTACCTGCGCTGATCGTCCCAAAAGAGAGAAAAAATCTGGAGACGTTAATTTATTAAATATAAACGAATATATATTTGCTAAAAAGTTAATAAAGTATTCCATTTTTCTTGATAAAAAACTTTTCATTTGTTATAATGGCTCTGTAAGTAAAACACATGAAGTGTTAAATTTTTTGAGCTTTCGTTCATTCCTCTTTTGAAAAATCAAAAGAAGGCTTATTTTTTTGCACTTTTTCGTTTGAAAACAGATTGTTCACAGGAGGCTTTTATGGAATTTTTCGAGTATATAGGTAAAAATGCGGATAAAATAGTGGAAGAACTATTGAGACATCTGGAAATAATTGCAATTGCAGTACCTATTGCTATTCTTATAGCTGTTCCCATCGGTATAGCGGTTTCAAGAAAACCAAAATTAGCAGAAGTGGTGTTAAAAATAGCGAGTGTTTTGATGACTATTCCTTCCCTGGCGTTATTTGGAATAATGGTGGTTCTTTTAGCTCCTGTTAAAGCGGGAATAGGTATTGTACCGGCTATTGTGGCAATAATAGTATACTCCATGCTTCCCATGATAAGAAATACTCTCGTTGCGATAAAGGAAGTTGATCCTTACATCGTTGAAGCTGCCAGGGGAATGGGAATGACCAATAAGCAGATTTTATTTAAGATTCGGTTGCCGTTGGGTATTCCCATAATCATGGCAGGTATAAGGAATGCCGTTGTAATGGGAATAAGCGTTACAACTATAGCATATTTAATTGGAGCAGGAGGTCTGGGATATTTTATCTTCAGTGGATTGAGTAGATCTAGGATGGAAATGATTTTATTGGGAGCGATACTGGTTGGAGCATTGGGAATATTGGCAAATTTTTCTTTGTTGAAAGTTGAGGATGTTTTAACTCCAAAAGGTGTAAAGATAAACAGAGCCAGGAATTAAGGAGAAATTTAATGAAAATACAATTGAAAAACCTTACTAAAGATTATGGAAGTATAGTGGCCGTTGATGATTTGAATATAGAGTTTGACGAAAAAAAAATCACTATACTCATCGGCCCATCGGGATGTGGAAAAACAACGACATTAAAGATGATAAACAGACTCATTGAAAGAACGTCAGGTGACATAGTATTCGATGGGAAATCGATAAACGATATGGACAGAATTAATCTGAGAAGGCATATAGGTTATGCCATTCAGGAAATAGGCCTGTTTATGCATATGAGTATTTTTGATAATATAGCCGTTGTTCCAAGGTTGTTGAAATGGCCTGAGAACAAAGTAAAGAATAGAGTTGCGGAATTAATGGATCTCGTTAATCTTGATCCGGATGAATATATGTATAAATATCCTGCACAGCTTTCAGGAGGCCAGAAACAAAGAATAGGAGTTGCGAGAAGTCTTGCCGCTAACCCTGAGGTTGTTTTAATGGATGAACCTTTTGGAGCGATTGATCCCATCAACAGGGAAAAGCTGCAGGACGCTTTTTTGGAAATTCAGGAACAAATTCAAAAGACTATTATTTTTGTTACTCACGATATAAGAGAAGCGATAAAATTGGGAGATAAAATTGCGATTTTTAATCGTGGAAAATTAGTTCAATATGACGAAGTACTCAACGTTATCAATAAACCTGCAAATGGATTTGTTGAAAATCTTCTGGGGTCCGACAGGGCGCTTAAGGGTCTGGAAACGATGAGAGTGAAAGAAAATTTTGATACCGATTTTTACTCAATGAATACCATCGAGATAAAAACGACAGGAGAAGCTTTAAAATTTCTGGATGATAACGGTAGAAGATACTGTTATGTAGTTGATGGGAAAAATAGACTCAAGGGATATGTTGGAAAAAGGGAACTCGAAAAGAGAAAACCTGAAACCGAGCTCAAAGAAGAGATAAAAAATATTGAATCGTTACAACCGTATTCAAATCTTATGGAAGCGATTTCGACTATGGTAGTGGCCGGATTAAATACCTGTCCTGTAGTCAACGCGAAAGATCAATTACTGGGTGTAGTGAGATTCAAAGAAATATTCAAAATAGCGGCTTCTTTTCAAAGTGAGGATTGATATTGATGGAAGTTTTTGAATATATGGGAGAAAACTGGAGTTATATATTAGAGAAACTGTGGCAACATTTTTATATTTTTCTGATTTCGTGGGCATTCGCGATAGTTGCGGGGATTTTGCTGGGGATTTTCGTTACTCGGTCCGGAAATGAAAAGATCGGGAAAGTTGTGCTTTCCATTTCCGGTGCTGCTCAGGCCATACCGAGTATTGCCGTAATTGCCCTTATTTTCGTATTTCTTGGAATTGGAGCTTTGCCGGCGATGGTCGCTCTTTTTATATATAGTTTAGTACCTATTGTTTTTAATTCAGCTTCAGGTTTACTTAACGTTGACCCTTCAGTTAAAGAATCTGCACGCGGAATGGGCATGAGCAATTCTCAAATTTTAAGAAAAGTTGAATTGCCACTCGTTATTCCCACTGTTTTTTCAGGAATAAGAACTGCAGCAGTTATAAACATTGGAACGGCTGCTATAGCCGCTACTATTGGAGCGGGGGGACTGGGTGAAATAATTTTATTGGGATTAAGGATGATGAGTTACCCGAGAATTTTAGCCGGGGCTATACCTGTAACTTTGCTTGCGATAGTTATAGATATTATTTTAGCCAGGTTACAGAAAAGAATTATTTCACCGGGGCTAAAGATATTACAGGAAGGAAGATCTTTTTAAAAATATTATTGAATTTTAGGAGGTAAAATTTATGAAAAAACTTATCGTGTTATTATTAGTATTATTAGTTTTTGCAAGTTTTATGATTGCGAAATCAGTAAAAGTTGGAGCGAAGAATTTCACAGAGCAATACATTTTGGGAAGCTTGGTTTCTCAATTACTGGGAGCAAATGGATTCGATGTAGATGAAAACTTTGGTATGAGTACATTCGCTGTGAGAAGCGGGCTTGAAACCGGACAGATGGATATGTATCCTGATTATACAGGTACGGCATGGACAACTTATCTGGAACATGAAGATGTAATCACCGATCCGGATGAATTGTATCAACTGGTTAAAGCCGAAGATTATGAGAAGAATGATATCGTATGGCTTGACAAAATTAATTTCAACAACACTTATGCTATTGCAGTGAGAGCGGATTTTGCTGCGGAACATAATTTAAAAACTTTGTCGGATTTGTCGGAATATCTGAATAACACGGATGAAAAACACTTGATGGGTATTGACTTCGAATTTTATGAAAGACCGGATGGTTTCTTCGCCATGGCAGACGAGTATGGAATGAAGGTTAATAAAAGTGATGTAAAAACAATGGAAATTGGAATTACTTACGAGGCCATTGCCAGAAAAGATATTGATATAGCTATGGTCTTCTCCACCGATGGCAAATTATCAAGATATAATTTAGTTGTTCTGGACGATGATCTGAATTTCTTCCCGGTTTATAATCCGGCAGTTCTGGTTAGAGCCGAGGTTTTGGAAGAATATCCTGAAATTGCAGATATACTCGCGCCACTGGTAAAATATTTCAATGCAGATATAATGATAAGACTCAATTATCTCGTAGATGCTGAAGGTTATGAGCCCGATGAAGTTGCAGAAGCATATCTTAACGGGTTAGGATTATTGGGAGATTAATAATTTTTGTGAAATTGAAAAGGCCCCGCCTATGGTGGGGCCTTTTCTTCTTTTTTATCATGTGAATAATTATCGGTTTAATAGGTTCAATTCAGAATGATATTTTTCCCAAGCTCTTTCAAAGGAATCTTGAATTCCGGAAAACCTGTTGAGTATGGAGCTATTTCGTAGAGCTGGTAATAAATAACAAGATATTCGTCGGTAACGTAATATTCCTGATTATATTTCATATCCGGCAGAGGATCGTCGAAATAGTTCTGTTTATTTGCATTAATTTCTCCAGTAATAAAATCGGTAACGTATTGAACCCATCCGAACTCGGGGATGAATAAATCCGCTAATTCCACTTTCTTGCCATCGGTCAAATTATAATTGTATGAATTTCTATAAGTCATACCATGAGCTCCCCCTGTGAATTGATAATAATCCACATAGAAACTCAGGAAATCTTCTTTGTTATAACCCACCTGATAATCTGTAGCCACTGCAAAAGGTCTGAATGGCCAATCATTTTCTTTGCAATCTTCTTTGAATTGATCAATTCCGGAATATACATCTTCAAGAAGATTTAGAAAATCATTTGAAACAAGGTTATTTATGTATATCTCCGTCGGATAATTCTCCGCCATAAAAAAATATGGAAGACTTACAGTTCCTTCCACGTCTCCTTTATAATCTGAAGTCAATTCTATATAACTTACGGAAGAAAAGGCTAAAAAAGAGAATATTAATATAAACAATACACTGAAAAATTTTTTCATAGCAAACCTCCCAAGAACACGATTTTTTGTTTAACACAAATTTCTCTAATTGGATTATAATATAAAAAAGGAAAGATTATAAATAATATTTAGTAGATGAGCCAACAGTTCATACAATTTTTTACAGGAGTGAATATTAATGAAAAGAGAAAAAGCGGTAGAATTATTAAACAAGTACATTAAATCAGACCACATTTTTAAGCATTCATATGCAGTTGAATCGGTTATGAGGTCGCTGGCGGAAAAATTGGAACCGGATAAAATAGATTTCTGGGGAATTACGGGGTTACTTCATGATCTTGATGTCGATACGGTTGACTGGAAAAAGGATCCCGGTTTACATGGGCCTGGAACAATTGAGATACTTAAAAAGGAAAATTTTGGCAATGAGGAAATGTACCACGCAATTTTGGCACACAATGAAGATACGAAGGTTCCAAGAGAAACTGTTATTGATAAAGCTTTGTACGCGGCAGATCCGATAACCGGATTCATAACGGCTATCGCTCTCGTGTATCCGGATAAAAAGGTTAAAAGTGTGAAAGTTAAATCCATCACAAAAAGAATGAAGGAAAAAAGATTTGCTGCCGGTGCAAACAGAGAAGCCATGAAATCTATAGAGGATCTTGGAATAGAATTTCCGGAGTTTTGTGAACTTTCTCTTAAAGCGATGAACAATATTTCAGATTTACTTGGATTGTAAAGGGGTGGTTATTTATGACTATGAAAACAGGTGAAAACACTTTGGAAAAATCTGAGAAAGTTAAACTGGTAATGAAAGAAATGATAAGATCGATGATCATGGAAATTTTGGAAGGTGAGAGAGACGAGATTCTGGGATATGAAAAATATGATTTAGAGAAGAGCAGTAAATCTAAAACCGCAAGAAATGGTTATTTCAGTAAAGTTGTTAAAAGCTCTTATGGTGATGTTGAAATATTGATTCCCAGGGATAGGTTAGGTATTTATAAACCCCTGTTGATAAAAAAATATAAAAAGGATATAAGTGATTTCGACAACAAATTACTGGTCTTATTTTCAAAGAAAAAAAGTGAAGAAGATATTTTAGAATGTTTACGTGATCTGTATAAAGATAGATTTGCTGATGAACAACTGAATAGAATAAAAGACAGAATGGTAAAAGTCATTAACAAATGGAGAAAATGAATTAAAGGAAATTAAAAGGGGGGTAATTCAATGCTAATGCAATATTTGATTTGTGCAATAGCTGTTTTTGCTTATATGAGTATTTTTTGGGGTATAAGTCAGAAGCTGAACAAAGTTGCAATAATAGACATAGCATGGGGATTTGGATTTTCACTTGTCACGGTAATTTCCATACTCTTAAATTTTCCTCCAAATGGGATCGTTTGGATCATCTCGATACCGGTGTTTGTATGGTCTCTGAGACTGGGAACGTATGTTTTAATTAGAAGTAAAGGTAAACCGGAGGACTGGCGATATGAATCGATAAAGAGCAAATGGAAAAATCCTCGAATTTCTTCCTTTTTCGGTGTGTTCATGTTCCAGGGAGTATTAATGTTGTTTATTGCCTATCCGATTATAATAAACAATCTTTTAAAACCAAAAACTATAGGTTTTTTAGCCTATATAGGGATAATTATCTGGATAATCGGGTTTTTATTTGAAAGTCTTGCGGATTATCAACTGAGAAAATTTTTGAAAACCAGAAAACCGGGTCAAATTATGAAAAAGGGTTTATGGAAGTATTCCAGACATCCCAATTATTTTGGTGAAGTTTTAATATGGTTGGGAATAGCTTTAATCGGATTTTCCAGTAGTGAAGACGTCATTGTTTTTGGAGCACCCATCCTGTTGGCGTTTCTTTTATTGTTCGTTTCAGGGGTTCCACTGATTGAAAAAAAGTATAAAGACAACAAAGAATTTCAGAATTATAAGAAAAAAACCAGCATGTTTATCCCCTGGCCACCTAAAAAGTAAAAAAAAATTTGATGTTTTGGAATGTTGCCATAAAACAATTTCAAATCGTTTTACAGGAGAGAAAATGATATATCATATTACAGATAAAGATAATTGGGAAAATTTGAATAATAATGGATGGTATCACACGGAGTCGCTTTATAAACAGGGTTTTATTCATTGTTCGTATTTGAATCAGTTGGAGAGAGTGGCGAATTATAATTTTAAAGGCAGAGATAATCTCATAATTTTGAAAATAAATGAAAGGACTCTTAAAAGCAGAGTCATTTCCGAGGATCTTTATAATTCGAATGAAGAATTTCCACATATATATGGCCCGATAAATGTTGATGCTGTTTCCTCGGTTTATCCCTTTGAAGCTGATGAACGTGGAATTTTTAGATTGCCTGATGAATTAACTTCCGATGTTTTGTTGATAAATGGAAATGATTTAAGTATAGAAGATGTTTACGATGTCGCATTCAGAAATAAAAAGGTAAAAATTTCAAAGAAAGTCCGCAATATTCTTCTTGAAAAAAGGAAAAATCTGGAAAATTCTATAAAAAATAAAACCATTTATGGTATAAATACTGGATTTGGAATTCTTGCCGATAAAAAAATTTCTTTCGAGGAACTCGATGAACTTCAGGAAAATTTAGTTTTATCGCATGCGGCAGGAGTGGGAAAGCCCGTTAAAAAAGAGATCGTTAGAGCTGTAATGCTTATAAGGGCAAACTCACTTTGTAAAGGTTTTTCAGGAATAAGACCGGAAGTTGTTGATCAACTTCTTCTTTTTTTGAATGAGGATATTATTCCGGTTGTTCCTGAAAAAGGTTCCGTGGGAGCAAGCGGAGATCTGGCACCTTTGGCGCATGTTGCACTCGCGTTGATTGGAAAGGGAGAAGTTTTTTATAAAGATAGAAGATATAAAACGGAAGAATTTTTAAAACAAATGGAAATTGAACCCCTTATTTTAAAAGCTAAAGAAGGGCTGAGTCTGTTGAACGGTACGGCCTTCATGGCCGGGTGGGGATGTTGTTCATTATATATTTTCAATGAGTTATTTGATATTTCTGTTTTAATAGCTTCCATGAGTGTTGACGCTCTTCTCGGAAGCACCTCTCCCTTCGATGAAAGGATTCAGCAAACGAGACCGCATAATGGACAAATATATGTGGCGAAAAAATTGAGAGAAAATCTGAAGGACAGTGAGATCAGATCATCACATTTGCATTGTGACAGAGTTCAGGATGCATACAGTTTGAGAACTCTTCCACAGGTTTATGGAGCGGTTTTGGATACCGCGAATTACCTGCATGATATTTTGTTGAAAGAGATAAATTCCTCAACTGACAATCCGTTAATTTTCGATAATGGCGATGTTATTTCCGGAGGAAATTTTCATGGAGAACCAGTTGCACTGGGGTTTGATTTCATGTCTATTGCGATTACCGACATGTGCAATATTATAGAAAGAAGAATAGATAGGTTGGTGAATCCCAAGTTGAACGATTTACCTCCATTTTTGACGAATGGTAAAGAGGGTTTGAACTCCGGTTACATGATCTGGCAGTACACCGCTGCCGCGCTGGCTTCGGAAAACAAGACCCTTGCCCACCCAGCATCTGCAGATACGATAACGACGTCGGGATTTCAGGAAGATCATGTGAGTATGGGCGCGTGGGGTACCAGAAAATTATGGAAAATACTCATGAATTTTGTTCAGATCCTTTCAATTGAAGCGGTACTCGCTCATAGAGCAATGGAATTTGTGAAACCCAAAAAGTCCGGTGAAAAAATTGAAGAACTTTACTGCCAAATGTCGGATTTACTACCCCCGCATAAAAAAGATAGGTATTTTGGAGATGAATTCAGGAGTGTAACAGAATTTCTGTTCGAAAAGGCCGGGTTGGAAAAAATCGATTATGAAAATTGATAGTTCATTTTGAGAAATACAATTCATGGTACATTCATTCACTTGCTCTAAAAAGTTCCGGAAGTAATTTTTTATAAAGATTCGTCACGATAGAAGACTGAATAAATTTCAGGAAGTTGAAAAATAAAGAAAAGTTATTGTCATATCGAATAACTTTTTAAAAATTGTTTTATATGAAAATAATCTGTTATCTCCTCTGAATTAAATGGTTTTCAAAAAATTATTTGTGTTAAAATAATTTTTAGAGTTATATTTGGAGGTATAAAGATGAGATTGATATGTGATATAGGAAATACAACTTCTTTGTTTGCAGTATTTCATAACGGCGAGATTCTTTTAAAGATAAGGCTTGCAACGAATAGCCTGGAATATGAAGATCAATTCTTCGTTTTTCTGAATACCTTTTTACAAAAAAAAGAAATTGAAATGAGCGATATAAAAGGTATGGCTATTTCGTCAGTTGTTCCACCGATAGATACTATGCTAAAATATTTCTCGAAAAAATATTTAAAGAAAACCCCTGTATTCGTAAACGCTTTTGATGACGTTGGGATAAAGTATGACAAAACGGATAATCTACATGAAATTGGAGCGGATAGGATTTCTAATGTTTTAGGTGCGAGTGTTATGCATGGGCCGGATAATATTGTAGTGGATTTCGGTACGGCTATTACGGTGGATGTTTTAAAAGACAACTCGTTTATAGGTGGATGTATTCTTCCGGGGCTTGAAACTTCTATGAAAGCGTTATTCCAAAACACGGCCAAGTTACCTCAAATTGAATTATTCTTTGAGGATCATTACCTGGGAGTAAACACCGGGGATAACATAAGAATAGGGATTGTAAATGGAACTTACTATGCCCTCAAGGGTATTATTGATGAGTGTATAAAGGTAACGGGTCCGATGAAGGTGATCGCTACCGGAGGTTATTCCAGAATTTTCAAGGAAAGGAAAGAATTTTTTGACTGTATCGAGGAGGATTTAACACTCAAAGGAACGGCCTTTTTTGAGGAAAGAGTCAGAAAAATTTGAAAAAAAGATTTTTATTGGTTAACCCGTGGATTGAAGATGTTTCTGCGTATGATTACTGGTTGAAACCCCTTGGACTGTTATATATTTCGTCAATGCTCGAAAATATGGGATATGATACTTTTTTAATAGACAATCTCGATAGATTTGATCCCGAAATGACAGAAAAATATGGTTCTCCCAAGACGAGCTATTACAGTACCGGAAAATTTAAAAAAACCAACATACGGAATCCGCAATGCATGAAGGAATATAAAATACCCAGATCATTGAAAAGATATGGATTTCCTGAGGAGTTATTCAGAGAAAAATTAAGAAGATACAAAAATGTTGATGCGATTTTTGTTACTTCAATGATGACTTATTGGCATTATGGGGTTTCGGATACGATAAGAGTCATCAGAGAAGAGTTGGGAGATAAAAAAATAATTCTTGGTGGCGTATACGCCACATTACTTCCGGATCATGCTAAAAGATATTCGGGAGCGGATTTCGTTTCGCCCGGTACTGGTTGTCTGCCCTTAAAAAATGCTTTGAATTATCTTCAGATTGATGGAGAAATAGATCCTCAATGGTTCCATAAAATGGAGCCTTCTTATGAAAAATATTCAAGTAACCGTGTTATTGTAATAACATCGAGTACCGGTTGTCCCTTTCGCTGCGTGTATTGCAGTGGCTGGAAATTATGGGAAGGGTTCACTCAAAAAAATCCTGAGAGTGTTGTTGATTTTATTCAAAGCATCATTGAAAAATATAACAGTCAGGAAATAATTTTCTTTGACGATGCTTTGCTCATCGGAAATGTGTTTAAAAATATTTTAAAGTTGATTATAAAGAGAAAAATTAAAACCAGATTTCATTTACCTAATGGAATTCATGTAAGATTTATAGATAAAGAGATGGCAGAATTGATGAAAGAAGCGAATTTTAAAACTATAATGTTGGGCTATGAAACTTCAGATCCGGAACTGCAGAAGGCAACGGGTGGGAAAGTGACGGATAGTTTATTCATCAGGGGAGTCAGTAATCTTAAAGATGCCGGTTTTAAAACAGATGAAGTGAGTGCTTATATAATGGCTAACCTTCCTGATCAAAGAGAGAAAGATGTTTATAATGCGATTGAAAAATGTGTTGAATTGGGAATTTTGCCAAAGATAAATGAATTTACACCGATTCCCGGAACCGAACAGTTCAATGATTTAGTTAATAGAGGATGGTTGAATAAAGATATAGATCCATTACTTTTAGACAATTCTATTTTGCCATACTGGTGGGAGTACGGTTTTTCAGCAGAGACAGTTCAAAACATTAAAAATTATTCGAATAAAAAACGAAGGGTATTTTTAGATGAAAAATAAAGTTTATCTTTCTTTTGGCAGCAATGTAGGAAACAGGGTTAAGAGAATCATGAATTCGATTGTTTATCTGGAGAAACATAATCTTCTGTTTAAAGATATTTCTTCACTCTATTTAAATGAACCTTATGGATATAAAAAGCAATCTTATTTTTTGAATGCGGTTGCGTTTTTTGAATGTGAATCCACCCCGGAAGATCTTTTGATTTTATTAAAAAGGACCGAAAAATGGAGTGATAGAAAAAAGACCTTTCGATGGGGACCCAGAACACTTGATATTGATATTTTGCTTTTTAACGATATAATTATTAACAGGGAAAATTTGAAAATTCCACATTATGATATGAGAAACAGAAATTTTGTCCTGATACCGTTACTTGAAATTTATCCACAGGCTATGGATCCGGTAAGTGGAAAGTATTATGAAATTTATCTCAAAGAACTCCAAAATACAGATATAGAAAGGGTAATTCCTGGAGAAAGAGTGATGGATTATTTAGGTGAAATTATATGATTTTGAAAAACGGCCTGATATTCGATGGAATTAATTTTCATCCGCAGAGAATAGATATCAGAATTGAAGGTAAAACAATAAAAGAAATGGGGAAAAATTTATCGAAGAGAGAAAATGAAGAGGTTCTGGATTTCAAAAATAAATTGATTTTTCCCGGTTTGACCAACACTCATACACATGTCGTTATGAATCTTCTCAAGGGATACGGTGAAGATACAGATTTTTATACCTGGCTTTTTAAAGAGATATCTCCCAGAGAAGACAAATTGAATGGAAAAGATTTCTATTGGGGTGCCATGCTCGGAATTCTTGAGTTTGTTAGAAGGGGAATCACGCAATTTGTCGATATGTATATGGGGTGTGAAGGAATAGTGGAAGCGGTTGGCGATTCGGGAATGAAAGCCCTTATTACCAGAGGTATCTCAAATATAGATGGTGAGTATTCCAGGATAATGAGAGAAGCGAGACAACTTTTTGAGTATGAAAATTCCTGTGATGGGAGAATTAAAATTGGTCTTGGACCGCACTCCGCATATACTTTGAGTTATAAAGACCTGTATAGAATTTCTGAGTTTGCTCTTGAAAATGATTTACCGGTTACCATGCATCTTTATGAGACTGAAAAAGAATATGAAACAATCAGAATAGAAGATATTGAGGAAACGGGAATTTTAAGAAACAAGATAATAATCGCACATGGAACGAATATAGATGAAAAAATTGCAGAAGTATTTGAAAAAAACAACGTTAATGTTTCTATAAATGTTAGAAGTAATATGAAGCTTGGAAATGGAATTCCCCCTTATAAGATATATCGCGATAAAAATATAAATATCACGATAGGAACGGATGGAAGCTGTTCAAATAATTCTCTGGATATTTTGAGAGATGTCAATGATTATTTTCTTGTTACTAAAAGTAAAGATCCGGATTTATTTAAGATTGAAGATATTTACAGAATTCTATGGGAAAATGTTTCGAATATCGGTTTTTTGGGTGATAAAATTTTAAAATCAGGAAATTCGGCGGATTTGATAGTTATTGATACGAATAATCCATGGTATTATCCCTTTGAATTGAAGTATTTGTTCAATAATTTTATTCAAAGTGGTAATTCTACTGATGTGTTTGCAACTATGATAAATGGAAACTGGATATATTATAATGGAGAGTACAAAACCGTAGATGTTGAGGAGGTTTATTACAATGTTAAAAAAATACGCAATAGGATTAATTAGTGTATTAATTTTAATAATAATAATTTCCGGGTGTTCCCCCGTTAATGAGAATACGAGTCCGGGTAATTTCAAAGGATTTCTTCCCGATGGTTATCTGGATATATCCACGAATGTTATTGCCGATGGCAGTTATAATAATTATCTTCTTCCCGATACCGTTATGCTGGAAAAGCGCCTTTCAAAGGGACAAAATAATGTGACGATAGTTGTTATAAAATTCAATGATTTAACCGAAGCAAATTCTTTTTGGTATTCGATTATGGATGATTATTTTTCTACCATCAGGGTTTTTTTCAGTACGATTCCGTTTCTCTATGGTAGTATAAACGAAGAAATTGGCGGTTCATATTTATCGGCGCAACTCATGCAGAAATGGTTTTTTCTTTTCACCGGCCCGGAAGAAAATGTAAAAGAAATTAAAGACGCCTTTTATGAATACGTGGAAACGGAGACCAAAAAAATTAATGAAGAAGCCCTACAATGATTTAAAATCTCATCTGAAAAGCAAATATGGTGAATCTGTTTACAGAGTGCCGATAGATGCGGGATTCACTTGTCCGAACAGAGACGGAACACTTTCGGATAAAGGTTGCATATATTGTGATCAATCCGGGAGTGGGTTTTCAGTTAATTCATATTTAAGTATGAAAGACCAGATGAATGAGAAGATTGAAACCCTGAAACGAAGGAACATCAACTCCTACATGGCTTATTTTCAAGCCAATTCTAATACGTATGCCCCGGTTGAAAAGCTGGAATCCCTTTATAGAAAAGCGCTCGAAGTCCGGGGGGTTAAAGTTCTCGATATTTCAACCAGGCCAGATCTGGTTTCGGAGGATGTATTGACATTGCTTGAAAGATTGAATAAAGAAATCGATGTTATTCTCGAACTGGGACTTCAAACCATCAATGAGGAAACATTGATAAAGATCAATAGAAAACATGACTTTTCTCAATTCATCGATGCGGTTGTCAGAGCAAAAAAACACGATCTTGAAATAGTGGTGCATATGATAACAAATTTACCGTGGGATTCAATAAACGATGTAAAAAGAGGCGCGAAATATCTTTCTGCCCTCGGGATCGATGGGGTGAAGCTTCATTCCTTATATATTGTTGATGGAAGTCCCATGGGAGAAGCTTATAAAAAAGGAAATATAAAAATCTGTTCAATTGAAGAATATATTGAAAGGACGATAACATTTTTAGAATATCTGTCACCAAAAATAGTTATACATAGACTTGTAGCCGATCCCCCGATTGAAGGAACACTTTTTGGTAACTGGGGAAAAAGAAAAATCGAATTAATTAATTTAATTGAAAAGAAAATGTTAGAAGAAAATCGCTTTCAGGGGAGTAAATTTTGATACATAAATATATGTGCCAGAAGTTGGATGAATGATCGCGGGAAACCGAGGAAAGTCCGGACTCCACGGGTAAGAATGCTGGGTAACTCCCAGAGAGAGTGATCTCTGGTAAGGGCCATAGAAAAGGAAACCGCCTTAGGGCAAGGCTGGAAAGGTGCGGGTAAGAGCCCACCAGATGCAGAGTGATCTGTATGTTTGGTAACCCCCATTCGGAGCAAGTCCAAGCAGAAAGGGTTTGAGTTTACCCGACGAATCCCTTTCGGGTAGGATGCTAAAGGTGTTTGGTAACAAACATCTCAGATAGATGATCATTGTAAACAGAATCCGGCTTACAATCCGACTTTCTGGTATACTTTTTGAATATTTAATGATATAATTCTGATTTGAAGGAGACGTATCCTAACTGGTAAGGAGCCGGTCTCGAAAATCGGTGGGGATGATATCCCCTTAAGGGTTCGAGTCCCTTCGTCTCCGCCATTTGTGGCGTTGTTATTAAAAAACGAGCAGAATCACGATAGATTCGCTCGTTTTTTGCTTATTTATTATCTAAAACAAATAACTTTTTATTTTAATATGCGATGTTTTTTAATTTTCAAGTACGTTCATAGTTTTACACATCCGTATTTTTTAAATATTTGCAAAACCATTCAAGATTTTGGTTCGCTATTGCTCTGTAAAATCCCGGTTTATCCGGAGAATGTTTCATACCTTTATAAAGCACGAATTTGACCGGTATATTCATGTCTCTTAACCCCTGGTAGAGTTTGTAAGCGTTATTCACAGGTACTCTGTTATCTATTTCTCCGTGTTGGATTAAAACGGGAGTACATGCTTTTTTTATATAGGTCATCGGAGATGTAATTCTATATATTTCTTTATCTTCCCAGGGTGTTGAATCCAGATAATATCTTGTGAACTGGTGAATATCCGTGGCGTAATAGTATGAAATCCAATCACTTATTCCCGCTCCCACCGATATCGCTTTGAAACGTTTACTGAAAGTTGAAACAAATGCCGATATATAACCACCCTGGCTCCAGCCCATTATTCCAACCTTTTCAGAATTAACGAAACCTTCCGATATCAAAAAATCTACACCGGATATCACATCATCGTAATCACCCAGACCTAAATATCTGAAATTCAACTTTCTGAATTTCTCACCATATCCGCTACTTCCCCTGTAGTTAGGTTGAAGTACTATAAAACCTTTGGAAATAAATTCTTCTATAGGATATATCTTATTATTCAGGGGGTAATCGAATGATGCCCATGTAGGGCCACCGTGTACGATGACTAAAAGAGGATATTTTTTCGTGGCATCAAAATTTTCAGGCACACTTAAAATACCTTCTATTTCTATATTATCGCTGCTTTTCCATTTTATTATACTTTTCATGGGTAATGAATAATCTTTCGTTATTTCCTTTTTTTCCGTTATTCTGGTGTTTTCAAAATATATGTCGGTTGGGGTATCTTTCGTACTTTTAATTGAAGCGTTTACACCATTTTCTATAGCTATCGAACATTCCAGAATATTTTCACCGGGAGTTGAAACCTCTTCAACTTTTCCCTTTAAATTTACTCTGAAAGTTTTGAACTTTGTTCTATCCTGCCACTGAAAGTAGATAAAATCTTTATACCAGCCAACCAGAAAAATGTTTTCATCTATATCGGTATTAATTTTTGTTGTTTCCCATGTTTTAAGATTTATAATTTCCAGATAATTATTCAAAAACCACTTTGAATTTTCTTTTTCCCGGGTAATTGCTAAAAAATCGGAATTTTCAGAAATTGTCATATCCTGAATTTGATCTATTCCGGTCTCTCTTAATTCACCTTCTCTGGTTAAACGATAAAGTTTTTTTTCATCCCTTTCTTCCATATTTGGCGAAGGAAGAAGGGCGAGTAAAATATCCCCTTTCTTTGTTATCAAAAAATTGTCTATATGGAGTTTTTCGGATCTGAAAATTTCTTTGTCTTTTTCAGATGTTTCCTGGTAATCCGTTTTAAAATGACCGTTTATTTTTTCAATTGCGGCATCTATCGAGCAATAGTATAGAGCATTTCTTGAATACTCTTCATCGACGAATTCAAATTCACCATATTCTTTGTTTCTTTTTTCTATCCCTTCATTTTTTGGAGTTGAGATGTAATATATTCCCTGATCGTCAGGATTCCATTTGAAAGAGTCAATCCCCTCCGGAGCGTCGGTTATTTTTAGCGCAGGATTAAAAAAATCAAATTTAATATATATCTGATTTTTCTTTTCTTTTTCCTTTGTATCCTCTTCAGAGATAAATGCCAGAGCCTTTGAATCATTGGACCAGGCAGGTGAAAGACTGCTTTTTAGAGGATCTGTCATTGGAAATTTTTTCCCGCTTTCTGAATCATATATCCAGACCCTTTTAATATATTTGTTCTCTTTCCAGTTAGGACGGACTTCCACATATGCCACCTTTTTTCCGTTGGGACTTATTCTTACGGATTGATAATCCGGTAAACTCAGCATTTTTTCTATTGAAATACAGCTTGCCATTTTTATTCACCTCGTTTGCCTATTTAATTATATTTTATCAAATTGTTCTCTGTTAGGGAATAAAAACATTGTCTTTTTGTATTCCAAAATTTTGGAAGTATTTTTTGGCCTTGGTGATTTTCATTCCAACATCTTAACCACATAGAAATATTTCTTATTGCTTATAACATAAAAAAGTTTTATAATGTTGCGGGTGAATTATGTGAAAGGAAAGGGTATGATTAAAGAATTTAAAGAATTAAACTTAAGAAAAGAAACACTGGATGCGATTTATAAGATGGGATTTGAAGCTCCAACTAAGGTTCAGGCATCGACGATAGGACCTTTTTTGGAAGGAAGAAATGTGATTGTTCAATCACATACTGGAACAGGAAAAACAGCGGCGTTTGGTATTCCGTTGAATGAATTGGTGACTACTAAAAGGGAAGTACAGGCAATCGTTCTGTGCCCTACCCGTGAACTGGCCGTACAGGTATGCAATGAGATGAAATTGATTTCTGTTAACAAAAAAATTCATATTACTCCCATATATGGTGGGCAGTCAATAGATTTGCAAATTAAGGCTCTCAAAAGAGGTACACAGATTGTTGTTGGTACCCCGGGAAGAATTATGGACCATATGAATAGAAATACTTTGAAACTTGATGCGATCAGATATGTTGTTCTTGATGAGGCCGATAACATGATGGATATGGGTTTTATAGATGATATAAAATTCATTCTGGGTAATATAACCAATTCAGAAAGGCAGATTGCTTTATTTTCCGCAACGATGCCCAGTGAAATTGTTCGTTTGGCGAAAACGTTCATAGATGATCCGGTTATGATAGATCTTGTTGATAAAAAAAGGACAGTATCCGCAACGGATCAATACTATCTGGAAGTCAGTGACGTTTATAAAACAGAGGTTCTGGGTAGATTGCTGGAATTTTATGAACCCGAATTATCTATGGTTTTTTGTAACACTAAGAAAAAAGTGGATGAGTTAACTCAAGAACTTTCCGATAAAGGTTTTGCAGTTGAGGGGTTGCATGGAGATATGTCCCAGCATCTGAGAAACAGGGTGATGAACAATGTCAGAAATTCGAATATTAAAGTGCTTGTTGCCACAGATGTTGCTGCAAGAGGAATAGATGTTGAGAATGTGGAAGCTGTATTCAATTATGATGTTCCCCTGGATCAGGAATATTATGTTCACAGAATAGGAAGAACCGGAAGAGCGGGAAAAAGTGGATTGGCCTTTACTTTTACTTATGGCAGATCCTTTAGAAAATTGAAGGATATCCAGAGGTATATTAAGGCAAATATTGAAAAAATGGAAATTCCTTCGGCAAAATCTATCAATAAAAAGAGGATGAATGAATTTTATAAAAAAATCGAAGCGATTTTAAAAGAGGGGAATCTCGGTGATTTTGTTTCGCCGGTTGAAAAATTGATTGATAAAGATTATTCTTCAATCGAAATTGCTGCAGCACTGATAAAGATGAATTCTCCCAAACCTCTTAAGGAAAAAGAATTTGAAATGGTGACTTCGCATAAGTCCAAAAATATAAGTTCTGAAGCGGTAAGATTGTTCATCAATATTGGTAAATCACATGGTGTAAAGGTTAAAGACATTGTGGGTGCAATTGTTAATGAATGTGGAATTTCCGGAAGAGATGTGGGACAGATAACTCTCCTCAGCAGGTTCTCATATGTGGATGTAGAAAGAAGCCAGGCAGAAAAAATCATAAGGAAAATGAATGAGAGCTCGATTAAAGGAAATTCAGTCAATGTGGAAATTGCTAAACCAAGAAAAAATGAATATCCAAAGAATGAATTTCGTTCTAAAAAGAAATCCTATGATAGTTCATTATCGAGTAAAAAAAGAAAGACGAAAAGATTCAGTAAATAGCTTATATTTCCAGCTATCCTGAGATAGCCGGACAAATTAAGAAATATTTGTGTAAGAGCTACCCGGAGTGGCTCTTTTTTATTTTGTTTAATTTTATAGATGAATATTTCAACGGTTCTATTTTAAATATTTGATTATAAAGTTTTTAATATATTTATAGGGATTTGAGAGGATACTATACTTTTCTTTTATCTGGCAAATCAGTTGTGATAACATTGATTTAACTTATATAAAGAGGTGAATATTAGTGAAAAAACTTTTTGGTTTCGGCATTTTATTTTTAATTCTGACATTAGTTATTGTCAGTTGTACTCCTGCTCCAACACCTCCCACTGCCATAACAGGGGCTAACCCTGTTGATAATGCGACAGGTGTTCCGTTGAATAAGATTTTCACATGGACAGGAGGAGATGGAGCAACCAGTTATGAAGTTTATTTTGGGACGAATGCCAATCCCCCTAAAGTAGATGAGGTAACAACAAAATCTTACAATCCCAGTACATTAGCAACGGGAACAACATATTACTGGAAAATAATAGCGAAAAATTCTCTTGGACAGGCTACAACAGGAGTTTTATCTTTTGAAACAGCTTTTGCTGCCGATATAAGAGGTACATGGGTTGTAAGAGAGACAACTCCCGACGTAAATGTGCCAGTTTTTTTACCATTTAATATCAACAACCAAAATTTGATTACCGGGGATGCGACCGGTTTTATATTTGATGCAAATGATCCTCAAATTCAATTAGGTGTCGCGAACGCTAAAACGGATACATTGAATAATGTAAATTTAATTACTTCCGCTTTTATTTTTGTTTTTTGGGAAAATATTGGGACAATAAATAACAATGTAATGACGGGGAATGTAACTAAATCATTCCTTCTTAACCCTGACATATATAATGGAACCTTTAGAGCAGAAAAAATGGCAACCGTTTCATTCCCTAATCTTGTCGATACATGGACAGTAGTTTATACTTCCGGGCCACTCAGTGGTGGAGGAAATATCGAAATAACAGATGTTGATGGATATGGAAGTGTCGAAATTACCGGAAATAGAGAGGGTTCTGTTGCGCCATCCGGGTTCAGCGATTCTTCTTATTATATGTTCTTTGATCTTGGTAACCCATCCCTGAATATTACATTCACCGGAACTATTAACAGTAATAATAATATTACCGGAACATATGAGCGAAATGGTCAACAGGGGACATTTACAATGAACCGGATAATATAATTGTTTTTTTAATAAGAACAGCTGAATAAGCAGTTCTTTTAAGTTTTAATTTATCAGAAGTATTTTCGTACTTTTATTTGTTTATTCATTGGTCTCTTTATTGTAATTTTATTTCATATAAAAAGTTAGTGAAAATATGCAGTTTTTAATATTTTATCAAAAAAGCGGCTATGTAACATTAACTTATTCCATATGAAGAGAGGTGAATATTAGTGAAAAGATTTCTATTTTTTATCTTTATTTTTGGCATCTTAGCTTTACTGTTTACAGGTTGTCCGTCAGTGCCACTTATTGCACCTACTAATTTAACAGTAATTGCTCACACGATTAACAGCGTTACTTTGTCATGGATAGATAATTCAACAAACGAGACCGGATTTAAAATTTACAGAAAAATTGATGGAGGAACGTTTTCGCTTTTTCAAACAGTTGCAGCTAATACAACCACTTGGGTCAATACAGGATTAGCAACCGGACACACATATTATTATCATGTAACTGCTTACAATGATAAGGGAGAATCAGCCAGTTCCAATGAAGTCAGTTATTATCCTTACAGCGTAATTATATCGGATGATTTTGAATCTTATGCTGTTGGCAATAGCGCGAATGTTTTGCCCTGGTGTACTTACACTCAAACCGGTACAAGTTATTCGAGGATAACTGCGAATGGTAAAACTGGTAAAGGGTTATATTTTTATGATCCGGTTGATAGCGATTATGTATCACTTGAAAAATTATGGGGAAGCTTGGTTAAGGGCCAGATTGAATTTGATGTGAAGATTTTATCTGGTAGTACAGGATTTGGTGTAAGAACTTATCCTCAATTTTCCACTCCCTATTTCTCAGTATATGATCCAGGGACTGGATTGGCATTTTATGCATATGAGGGAGGATCATTCACGAAATTGAGAGACTTCACTTTTGGAGTCTGGTATCATGTACGAATGATATTTGATTTAACGACGAATTCTTATACTGTATTCGTTGATGGGGTGAATGAAGGTTCCTTTAACACAACAAGTAATGATACCACTGGATTACGAATCATTGCTTTCAGTGATACTGTAGGATTTATTTATTTTGACAATCTCGTTGTGAAAAATTTTGGAACTTATATTCCTGCTCCGGCCTTAAGTGACAATGGTGATTTTTCAAGTTCATCTGAATAATTTATAGATTTAAAAAGAAGTTGCACATGGCAACTTCTTTTTTTATCATTTATAACTCGTGTGTACAATTTTTTAAGTTCTCAGATTTTTGGTCAATGTTTTAGATTGATAAAACGAATAATGTTTTTGAGTATTATAAAAAATCCACTATTGCTGGCACAATAGTGGACGAGAAAATGTTACAAAAGATATACTGAAAACATTATATCATAAAGAAACCCTTTCTTATTCTTAAACTTTTTCTATTGAATCAATAATTATAAATAATTCAGAATTTTTTCGAAGAAAGCCTTGAATCCTGAGGAAACTTTATCCCCCTTTTCATTTTCCGTCAAATCAAGATAATATTTATTCAAATTTATATTCATCGATAATGAATCGAGAGGAAAACCCTTTATTCTTTTCTTGTGAGGCAGACCGGTGAGAATGAATTTTTCAGAAATGGATTCTCCGGAATAACTGAAAATTTTATTTTTATCTATGATGCAGTAAATTGCGTTTATATACCAGGCAATAGCCTTTCCGCCAAGTTTGTTTATTAAATTCGAATAATATTCGATCATTTTTTCGTCGGTCAGATTTTCTCCATTCACTCTTCTCACATTAACTCCAGGTTGCCTTTCTACGGGAAGTCCTTTTATATAAAGCCCGGAATCGCATGAAAAAAGGGGCCTTTTGAAGTGTTCGTAGTAATAGGTTGCTTTGATTTCCGCATTCTCGATTGGGGGTTTTTCCGGATTCATAAATGGGATTTATTTTTTTATCATCCTTGTTATTTGGTAATGCATATATTTTTATATTCAGATCCTTGATCATTTTTTTCATATGATTTAATTTACCTGTATTGGTGGTAGCGTATATTATTTCTTTCAAAAAATCTCTTCCTCGTTTTTTAAAACATCTGATCATTAATTCGAAAAACTTTTCAGAATTTTGTTTTTTATTCTATATAACTTACCTCTAGGTGTAAAGATACTGAAATATCCAGAACTGGGGGAGTAATAATGGTCGGAACCCTTGTAGCGGTTCTTCCGGCATTAATTCTCTTCTTTGCATTACAAGATTTGTTTGTTAAGAGTCTTGTGAGATCGGAAATAAAAGAATAAAATTAAAGACATACAACAGAAATGGCTTGAATTAATTCAGGCCATTCTTTTTATTAATGCCAGTTGAATTCTGTCCACACAGTTTTCAGATTTATCTGCCAGATCACCTATGGCTCTTACGAATTTTCCGAGTTGCTGCTTTTCAGCCAACTGTATGTCCATATCGTAAACTTTTTTAATGAGTTTTCTCTCTATCTCATCTTCGATTGATTCCCTTTCACAGGAGTTTGAAATGTGTTTTTCTACTTTAGTTGTATCATTTACCAGTGAATATGCCGCTTTTTTCGCCGATTTAAAACTCTTTAATGATAATTCTATCTGAAGGACCAGATCATCTATAAGTATTTCAGGAATAGTCAAATTTTCCAATACATAATATTCTGTTATTCTCTCACATTTGTTTGCTATTTTATCGAATTGTTCGGACAGTCCCAGAAGATCTCCCCTGAAATTAGGAAGAAATGCCCCCTCATACATTGCTATTTCAAAGGCTCTTCTTATTTCATCGGCCGCGGATTCGTTTTCATGAACGAGATCGTAAAGTCTTCCTATTTCCTCCTCGTTTTTGCTCTTTATTGCATCTATAAATTTGACTAAATTTCTTACGGTTACTTCAACGGCATCCAGATGTTCAAGAAATTTATCTATCACTTTCTGTTCTTTTTTTCCAAAATACTTCATAATTTTTCTCCCTATTTTTTCCCTCATATTTATTATATAACATTTACGTATTTCTACAGTTTGTTTTTTATTATTATAGTATTATTTCCTTGTTTTAAAGTTTAAAAAATAAACTCAGAACAAAAAATATTAATGCTGAAAATATTCCCGATATGAGTGGAGTTGACAGCCAGCCAAGAGAGATTTTTTTTACCGTCTTTTTATTTATAGTGTGTGTTGAACCTCTCGCCAGACCTGCTCCAATGACTGCTCCCACTATTGCCTGAGATGATGATACCGGTACTCCAATGAGTGCGAATATCCAAAGTGTAAACGATAGTGCAAAAACAGATATTACTGAGGAAAAATAATCTAATTGAACTATTGATTTTCCTACCGTGTACATTACTTTTTTGCTGTAGCTAATTATTCCAAACCCTATGCTCAATCCTCCGATCAATGCTGCCATTTCAAAATCCAAGAATTCAGCGAATGGTCCCGTAACATTTGCCACGTTGTTTGCGCCTAATGCATAGGATCCATAAGCGCCTATTACTATACCCATTATTTTTAGTAACATGTTTTTCCCTACTATCGATGGTATTTTATTAAAAAAGTATCCTATTGTTTTATACAATACAAATGCGAAGAAAATAGCCCCTATTGGAGTTGCTATCCAGCATATTATTACTTTTATTATTACTGACCAATCCACGCTGCTTTTTAATAGCCCTATTCCGATTATCGATCCCATCATTGCCTGTGATGAAGATGCGGGAATTCCAATATATGTCATTATCGTCATAGAAACTGCTGCGCATATCACACTTATTGTGGCACTCACTAATGTCTGAGAACTGACGGCGCTCAATGTTTCCAAACCTTTTCTTCCATCGAGCATAGCTCCCAGTAGCACGAAACCCGCCGAGATTAACACAGCATTTCTGTATTTTATTATTCCATTTATTACTGTCGGACCAAATACATTTGCGCCATCGTTAGCCCCCAGTGACCACCCAAAAAATATTACCGGTACTAAATAAACAATAATCACTTATTCACCCTTGATTTTTATAAGAAATTTATCTCTTTAAATTCTTCCTGTTTTGATAATTTCGAAACATCAGTTTTTGCCTTTTCATAATCATCATCATTTGAGAATTCTATTACTACTCTCATTTGATTGTCTTCTTTCTGACATTCCAGTTTATTTATTGAAATATCCATAGCATCTATCCATTTGTTAATTTTCTTCATGAAATCGATCGAATTATCCGCAAGAATTATACATTTTTTAAATTCCTTTTTACTAATGAATGTTTCTATCTGCCTCAGTAAAGTGATTATCACTATCGATAATATCGTTGCCAATATTCCTAAAAAATATTCACCGATTCCAAATGCTATTCCTATTGCAGCTGATACCCACATCGTTGCCGCAGTCGTAAGTCCTTTAACTGAAAACCCCGTTTTTATTATTGTTCCCGCCCCTAAAAACCCTATTCCGGATACTATCTGAGCAGTCACTCTTCCAGGATCACCCCCGTATATATTCCCAAAAATATTTGCGGATAATATCGTTATTAAAGCCGAACCCAGAGTTATTAGAGAATGTGTTCTCAGTCCTGCTGGTCTATTCAATTTTTCTCTCGTATATCCTATAACCATTCCTGCAAACATTGCAGAGGTTAATCTTATTCCCAGATCGATATATTCATTCATTTTTAAGCACCTTTTTAATACTATCATAATATATTTATGATTAAAAATATATTTTTATAATAATCATTATAATAACAAAATCGAGATAACAAATTACAACTGTGAAAAATTTTTAGACTGATATTATATGTCTTTTATTCAAATAAATCATCTTATTTTTTTAATATTTTATTAAATGAAGAATTTTCTCATTATTTTCTGGTTTTTTAAGCACTTTTAATTTTTTCATAATACTCAGATATTTTCAGATAATTAAATATAAACCGTCGTATTTTCATTTAATCATTTTAAATTAAATTTTGTATAAAAAACAAAAAAATGTATAATGTTTTTGTGAAAAGCTTTTCTCATTTTATTATAGGGGATGATAGAAATATTAATACTTGCTCACAGAGGAACTGGAAAAGGAAAAAGAGAAAATTCTTTAAATGCATTTAATCAGGGATTGTCTTATGGAGCCGACGGAATTGAATTAGATATAAGGCTTACAAGGGATAATATACCGGTGTGTGTTCATGATAAAACACTAAAAAGGGTTTATGATTCCGATTTGGTAGTTTCCGATCTGGATTTGGCGGATATTAAAGAAAATAATTTGTTCGGTGATGATGACATCACAACGCTGGAAAAGGTTTTTGAAAGATTTGGCAATAAAATATATTATGATATCGAAATCAAGGATCCTAAGGTTATTGATAGTTTAGTTAAAAACATAAACAAATATAATATTGATAAATTCATGATTTCTTCATTCAAGCACTTTTGTTTAAAAGAGATAAGAGAAAAAATACCGAATTCCATGATTGCACCGATAATGGATTTTAAAGATGTAACGGATTATCAGAAATACATTATAGATATAGTTGATGAGTATATTCCCTTCAGTTTGAATATGGATGTAAGATTTTTTAAAGAAGAGAACAAAGAAAAAATTCATTTTCTCGATTCTTTAAAAAAAGAAAAAGGAACAAAGTTCGCTTTTTGGACCGTCAACACTCCTGAAGATTTTAAATTAATAGAAAACATCTGTGATTTTCTGATAACGGATAAAGTTCCCTTATTCAAGGAGTCAGGAAGCTGTGAATAAGAAAAAACCAAGTCTGCTTGAAGTTGCGAAGGAGGCCAACGTTTCGCCGGCAACGGTCTCCAGGGTTTTTAACAACAATCCTAAAGTAAACAAAGAAATGAAGGAAAAAGTTCTGGATACTGCGAAAAGAATGGGGTATAAAACAAACATATATGCGAAGGCACTGATCGAGGGAAAAACAAATTTTATAAGTCTGATATTAACAAGATTTGAAATAAGACATTACAGCAGCATTATTTTTGGAATAGAAAC